>CAXEUS010000052.1:0-4437 GCA_963999385.1 uncultured Candidatus Poseidoniales archaeon
AGGCCCCGTTGTTGTCACCTTCGCTGGAACCCGTCCAGATTACGGAATGACGGTCGATACCCCCTATGCATATCACGTCCTCAATCGACCCCGGACTCTCGACATCACCGTCATCATCCTCGCCGTCGTTGCCCGCGGCCGCGGTCACGAACACCCCTGCATCTAGTGCGTTCTGCACCGATTCCTCCAACGCATCTGTACTCAGGAGAATGAAATCGAATCCAGGCGCACCTCCAAGGCTCAGTGAGATGATATCCGCTTGCTCGGTGACACACCAATCCACCGCAGCCCCGAGCGTCTCGTCATCGCCTTGGCCATCTGTGCCCATCGCCTTGGCCACTAGAAGTTCGGCACCTGGAGCTACTCCGCGTAGCCCTCCGTTAGCGGCGATTACTCCGACCATAGCGGTCCCATGGCCTTGGTCGTCGTAGGGATTCGGTCTATCGTTCACGAAGTCCTTCCAAGCAACGAGATTGATTAGCGCGAGGTCTGAATGTCCTACGTCCACACCTGTGTCGACCACGCAGATGACCACTCCGTCACCGTTCAGTCCGGTGACGTTGTTCTGACCGGTGATGCTGAAGAATTCGGATTGCCATTCGATATATTGGTCAGGTGGTTTCGTCAACTGATTCTCATACCAGGCCACGCGCCACATCAGCACCCCGACGAACAGAGCAACGATGAGCAGCAGCGAGATTGCTGATGCAAGTGCCTGTGTTCTCCCTGGAATCATCGAGAGCAGACCGTTGCTAACTGGAGCCTGAGGGGCGGGAGGCATCTCTCTTTCAGCCCACTCATCGGGAGGAATCATCCGCGCACCTCATGCCTGTCGTGGACAGGTCATCACCTTGAAACCGTCGTGAACAGGAGCATCAGCGCATTGCATTGACGACATCTGCGAATGTGTCCACGAAGTGTCTGCATTCGGCTTCGGTGTTGTATAGGTAGAGGGAACTACGCAGTGAACCCGAGTCATGTCCTCGTTCGTTGAACCAACTGTTGACGCAATGGAACCCACTACGCACCAATATTCCACCCGCTTCGTCGAGTAGGATAGCGAGGTCATGCACGTCACATCCGTCGACAAGCACGTCAGTCACCCCACCGCGAGCCGTTGCATCTTCGGGGCCAATCACCTCGATTCCATCGATTGCACTGACTCCGTCGTTGATGATTTGGTTCAGTGTCTGCTCGTGTTTCTGAATCTCGTACATATCCATCCCGGATAGCAGATCAATGGCTGCTTCCGTTCCTGCTATTCCCGCATAGTTCCCGATGCCGCCCTCGAACCGCTCGGGACCAGAACGGAACTCAAATCCGCTGAGTGAGGCATCAATCACAGTCTCACCTCCGCCAGTGCGTGGTTCGAGTTCATCGAGCGCATCCTCACTACCCCAGAGGACACCCATCCCGGAAGGGCCGAGCATCTTGTGCATGCTGAACGCCAGCCAGTCGCATTCGAGGTTCTTCACGTCGACCGGCATGTGCGGTACTGATTGAGCACCGTCCACGAGCAGCCGTGCGCCGTAGTCGTGGGTAATCGCAGCAACTTCGCGAATCGGTATCTCGACTCCATCGAGATTTCCAACCTGCGGCAAGGATACCAGTCGCAGACGGTCACCGGCATCAGCACAGGCGTCGGCGAACACCTCGATGTCGAAACTGTTGTCGGGAAGTGAAGCCACGGACCGGTGTTCAACCACTCCTCGCCGTTCTAGTTGTAGCCAGGGGACCAAGTTGCTGTTGTGCTCCCTGTCACTCGTGAGTACGATGTCGCCATCACTCCATTCAATGCCGCTGGCGACCTGATTGATCGCCTCGGTAGTATTGCGCATGAACACCACACCACTGGCGTCTGCGCCGATGAAGCGCCCGACCTTTCTGCGTGTGCGGCTCACCATCTGGGTAACAGCAGTCCCCCAGCGATGTGGGCTTCTCCCGGCGCACGCCGGTTGCTTCGTGTAGTATTCGCGAATCGCTTGGATGACTGAGTCGGGACGCAGCGTCACGCAGGCGTTATCGAGGTAGGTCAGCGGCTCTTCAGCGCGCAGCGTCGGGAACTGCTCTCGCAAAGCCTGCACGTTCATCGGCACATCTCCCTAACAGCCATCCGCGAGGTTCCTGCCTTTGTTCGCTTCGGCCTACCACGCATCGTCATCAGCCAAATGGTCGACCACTGGGGCACTCGTTCCGCAGTTCTCGCAACTTATGCGTGTAGGTAGTATGGTGGCACATTCTGGGCAGCGGTCCCCTGGTTTCCCCGCGCCACGGCATCGTTCAACCCCGCAACTGACTTCGAGTTCACCATCCGATAGACGACTGATTGGTGTGGCTGTACCGCATGCCGGGCATTTACCTGGTTGGCGTGCCTGTTCAACCACCTCCCCACGCAGATCGCGCGTCACTTCGCGTGCGCGATCGGACTGAATTCGCTGACCAGCATCTCCGAGCATCATCTGGGGATACCAGAGCAAGTGAATCATCGTCACCAGCGAAATCGTTCCGAACAGGTAGTAGCCGAACTTGAACAGGCCATGGCCATCTGGCATGGGCGCGCGTAGTGCTAGGTAATGGGCGCCGAACCAACTCGACAACGCGATGAACACTCCCCAGGCGACCAGCACAGTAGTCCAAGCTACGAGGGAATGATCGCGCATCGCCGCTTCCATCCGACGCGGGTCGGGATGGGCGTGCTGGGTCTGCACATGCACGTCTCGCGTTTGGATGACAGCTTGACCGAAGATGTAGCCGATGAACAGCAGGACCACGGAACAGGCGACGAACCAGACCATCCCCTGAAAGTCAGAATCGAATGGAAATCGAGGCGATAACGAGTGAGCACGCATCGTTCCGAACTGCATCGCAACCCATCCTATGAACATCCACAGAGCGAAGCCGCGCACGACCGGAAACTGCCTTTGCAGACGGAACAGATACCACACCCAGCATGCGTAACTGAGCAGGAGCAGTGCGAACGCGGAGGTCGACACTGAGTTCACCCCCTCTGCGCCGATGGTCCAGATGTCCCCCCCGCTCCTTTGCTCTCCAATACCCAGATCCCATGATCCGAGCAGGAATGCGAACAAACCGAATCCTAGGGTTGTGAGGTGCTCTTTACCCCATGTTTCCTTCACTTTCTGGAAGTGGAACAGCAGTTCAGCCTTGAGCAGGTGCAACGGCAACAGAAGCGGCTGTTGCAGCGAGAGTCGTTGCTGCAGCTGAATCTCAGAGAGGCGCATCCCGGTGTGCATAGCCACCCCATCATGTGCGGAATCGTCTACTGCGTCCGCAGTCTTGTCGGCCATCATGCCGCCGACGCTGGCTCAGCCGATAAGCCCACACCCCTTCGCTGGGCGCTCAGTCAATGATTGGATGGTGAGCAGAATCAGCCATCTTCATCCCATGGAGACCACGAGTCTTGTGCATCCTTGCGATACCACCATTCATCACTGTCAGATGGCCATTCGAGGTATTCATATCCATCCGACTGAACAGTTCCTTGCATTGTGGAGTCGGGTTCGTTTGCATCTTCATCTTCTTCCCATTCATCCAACTCGTCATCTTCTCTTCGATGCCGCAGAGCCAGCAACATACCAATGCAGAACAACAACAGTAGAGCAACGCCACCGATTGCGAGAGCGGTCTGCGAGATGAAGAAGCCCCTTCCTTCGGGAGCCGGTTGGACTGTGATTGCCCACGAGTAGGAGTTGTTCTCGTCTCGCTCAGCGATTTCCTCATCGGAATCTACCCGCACAACGAGATTGAGGTCCCCCTCCCAGTCAGGTAGCCATTCGAAGGATACAGTGGTGGTGGTTTCACCCTCGAGCAGCAGCACCTGCTGTTGCTCCACTTCCGTTTGGGTAAGTCTACCATCATGCTGAATCAGAGTATCTAGCGTGACCATGAATGGCTCACCGCTGTGGTTTCCGATGTTCACCAAGGTAACGTTCACCAGAGTGTTCCGCCCAAACATTGGAGGGTCAGGGTGCAAGGTCAGTTCACTCGCGCGAAGTTCCGGCCGCATCTCCACCACCGGCAGGCTCAGTGGCCAGTTGAGTGCCGAGCCAGCGCCGCTGAGATGATTACCAGCGAGGTCGCCGATATCCAGCCAGCAGTCGAGGGTATCATCGGCCTGTAGGGGTGGGAAGGATAGGTCCACCAGATGGCGAGAGACCTCTCCCGGAGTCTGTAATGTGGCAACGCCCTGAACTTGCTCACCCACGGTCTCCAATCCTCGCCGCAGCACACAGGAAACCGGTAACTCCTCCTCAGGCATCCCAGACCCAACCTCCTGTAGATCGAACTGCAGTGTCAGGGTGGTCGAGTTTGCTGGGATGAAGGCCGGCTCGGATCCAACGATGGTCGGTGGCTGATCATCTACCTGCAGTCGCAGGGGCGATGGGGTGGGATTCACCGTACCAGGACCTCCCTCGA
>CAXEUS010000053.1:0-3652 GCA_963999385.1 uncultured Candidatus Poseidoniales archaeon
CCAGGGAGGGTGGTCTCCAACAGCACGATTGCTTCTCCCATGAATTCACCGAACGGGTGGTTCAGCATCAACATGATTGACAACGACAATGGCTCTTCACTAGAGAGAACGATTGAAGGCTGAAGGCTGTCCGCCTCGCAATAGAACGAGGGAGATTCATGGCCGAGGATTGGACAGAACCGCTCGATTCGGGACCATTGCCCGAAGATGGTTCGCGGTTCGACGTTATCGTGGCCGGGGGTGGGCCCGGTGGCGCTGCCGCAGCCAGTTACGCAGCATTGGCTGGACATCGTGTACTATTGTTGGAGAAGTCCGTGTTCCCGCGCGACAAGACGTGTGGTGATGCTGTCGGAGGTAAATCACTGAAACACGTGGCAGAACTAGGCGTCAAGCCGATGATTGAAGCGACACCACATTTCCGCGTAACCGGTATCCTGTTTAGCAGCGCCAACGGCAACGAGGCACTAATTCCACTACCTGAGGAAGAGGTGGAGAATCTCGAAGCGGGTTACTCATTGCCTCGACTCCAATTCGACTACATGATGTTCAAGCGCGCTCGTGATCTTGTGCTTGAGAATGACGGGGCGGTAATCCAAGACTTCACTATCACAGAAGTGAACGTGAGCGGTGAAGGAGAGGGGGATGAACGGCGAATCACCGGCATTACTGGAATCATAGGTGGAAAGCGAAGTGGAAACGAGCCGATGGTTTTCAACGCGCCATTGACCATCGGGGCTAGTGGATACACTTGTTTAGTTGCGAAGACAATCACCGAAGTGTGCTACAGCGAGCCGATGCGTGACGATGTACACTATTGTGGAGCGTATCGTGAATACTGGACCAATGTGAAGGGTTGCGAAGGGAGTTCCGGTCCGATTGAGATTCACTTCATCAACGAGATTATCCCAGGTTACTTCTGGATATTCCCAGTGAAAGAGGGTGTGGTGAACGTCGGCATAGGAATGGTCGTGGACGAGATGAACAAGCAATCAGTCAAACTGCGCAAGTTGCAAGAGTGGGTCATCAAAGAGCACCCTAAATTCAAACTCAGATTTGCAGATTCGGAACTGGTCGAGGGTTCATGTAAAGGATTCCAACTTCCATTTGGCTCCCCACGCAAGCACCCGCCATCTTTCCAGCCCCGCCGTTCTGCCATGGCTGGCGCCATCTGCATTGGTGATGCTGCCTCTCTAGTCGACCCATTCAGCGGCGAAGGAATCGGCAACGCGCTGGTCACGGCCAAGATGGCCATCAAGCACTTCGATGCTGAGAAGCATGGTGAAGGGCTTCCACTCTCAGCAGCCAATTCCTACATGGATGACTTGTGGGATACTCTTGGCCCGGAGTTGACGAACTCATACAAGTTACAGGGACTCGTTCGCAAGAAGCGGGTGATGAACTGGTTCATCGGCAAGGCGGGGCGCAAACCTGAGATTCAACGGGCGTTGACGGAAATGATTGCCAGTAAGGAGGCGCAGGGTCAATTCCACAGCAAATGGTGGATGTTCAAAACATTGGTATTCTGAGGTGAGTGGTGTGAGTGATGCTTCACTATCAGAAATCAAAGCGGTATTCTGTGACCTTGATGGGACGCTTTACCTCGGTGACAAGATAATTCCCGGGGCGCTGGAATTTCTGGAACGCTGTGAATCACGCGGCATCAATTGCTTCTTCCTATCGAACAACTCGTCGCGCTCGGTCGAGCAATATATCGCTAAACTTCAGGGATTAGGTATCCCTGCAACCACAGATGATGTACTACTCTCCACCCACGATCTGATTGCTTGGCTCACCGAAGAAGGGGTCACTGGCATCTACCTGGTGGGAACGGAGGGAATGCGTTCCATGCTCAAGGGTGCTGGCATCGATACGCGGTCAGATAACCCGGAGTACGTCGTGCTCGGTTATGACACTGAGATTACCTACGACAAGCTCGCCACGGCTTCGATTCATCTCCACGCGGGCGTGCCTTTGGTTGCCAGCCATCCGGACATCGTCTGCCCGTCTCCTGTAGGGGGGTTGCCAGACACGGGGGCATACATGGCGCTCTTCGAAGCGGCGACAGGAGTACGCCCAGTACATGTGTGTGGAAAACCCAATGCTGGGATGTTGCTACACAAGATAGTCGGGCTCGGACTCGAACCTAGAGAATGTGCTATGATTGGAGACCGGCTCTATACTGACATGGAAATGGCTTCTCAAGCAGGTGTGCTCGGGGTGCTCGTTCTCTCTGGAGAGGCGACTGCCGACGATGCTTCAGTGGCTACTCAGAACCCCGACTTAGTGGTCGAGTCGGTCGATTCGCTATTGCGCTGAGGTCTCCAATCAGTGCCTAAGGTGCAGTAGATGGGCATTCATTGAAAGGTAGAACACACTGCTCAAACCTCGTGAATCCTGCTTGGGAGGACATCGGGGCGGCCAACTGCGACCTCGCCTCATTGCCAGAAGTGGACTTAGTACCGCGTCTGCCGAACAACGAGGAATCTGTGCTCCGGTTGGCGGCCATGGGAGTGTTGTTCGACGAGGTGCTGCAGGAAGCGATGGCTGTATGCTCTAGGCAGCAACACGCGCTAGAACAGCCGTTGCTGGATGAAGTAGACTTGGAGGGTTCTGCGCTCCGTTTACCATGGTGGCATGAGGTGGATGGGAGTTGCGCGTTGATCCCAGGTCACTACGAAACTGCACAGGTGCTGCAGATGCTGAAGATGAGAGTTGGGGACCGCGTGCTGTTGCTAGGCCCACGCGGAAATTACTGGACGGAATTACTGGTACGCATGGGGGCATCAGAACTACTCGTCATCGAGCCAGAAGCTGCACGGCGGGCGACACTGATTGCTCGTTGGGAGAGGTTGGGTCTCGATGAGTTGGCTAAGGAACATGATTGCCAAGTGCGTTGGGGTGGCTGTGCAGAGCTTGTCGATGAAGCGATGCGTAGCGAGCCTTACTGGGACCGGTTGCTACTCACTGGAGCGCTGCCACAACTGCCGCTCGAATTACTCAAGGGGCTAACTCACGATGGCCTGGGTCTCGTTGTTGTTGGAGATGATGAGGTGGCTGTGCTGCAGTTAGTCACACCCACGAGCGAACAAGAGTTGACTGTTCAATGGATAACCTGTTGGGGAGTGGATGAATTCAGACCAGAGGTGTCCTCCGTGCTCGAGGGTTTAGAACCACCAGATGAAGGGGTGGCTGAAGAAATATTGGCAAGTCAAAGTGAACGGGTACGCGCTTGGACACTAGCCAACAATGACCCGTTGCGTGACCGATTTGCTCCTGAGCGAATACTGCACATGATGAGGAAAATATGGGACTCTTCTGGACCTGTGTTCGCCGGCTGTGAGGAGGCTGGAGCAGATATCCGCACCAAACTTGCAGACGATCTGTTCCGCATGGGACACGTGTTGCAGCAGTTGGGTGTTCTAGGACTTGCAGGTGAGCATCACGCTGAGTCGTTTAGGCTACTACCCTCATCAGAATCCGCGACATTTCTTGGGTGGGCGTTATCAGAATCGGGCGATAGTGAATCCGCGCTTGCCTGGTGCAGACGGGCGATTGAGACAGATCCTACGCTCGGGAATCCATGGAACGACATTGGAGCTTTGCTGTTAGAGGATGGTGAGTTGAAAGAGGCCGTACCATGGCTCAGTACGGC
>CAXEUS010000054.1:0-4530 GCA_963999385.1 uncultured Candidatus Poseidoniales archaeon
CGACGACGACGAGGACGAGGAGCCGGAGATTGATGAGGACGAGAATCCTACTGAAGATGTCCTCGAAGGTAACGCCACGGTCTCAGAAGACCTGGAATCAGCAGAAGAACCCGCCGAATGATCTCATTCCTGGCGGACTTGCTTGAGGGCTGCTTCGATTGAGGCGGCTGTGATTCGACCTGCTGCGCGGGCGAGTTCCACGACTTTGTCAACCTCGTCCTCCGTGGCACCGGCTGAGACTGCCATGTTGCGGGAGTGGAGCTTCATGTGGCCCGCCTGGATGCCTACAGTAGCCAGAGCGCGCAGAGCGCCGAGGTTCTGGGCGATTCCCGCAGCAGCAATCACCTTGGCGAGGTCGTCAGCGCTCTTCACACCCAACAGGGCGATGTTCGCCTTTGCAGTGGGGTGAACGGTGACCGCACCGCCCACTAATCCTACTGCCATGGGTAGTTCGATGGAACCGTAGAGGTTCCCGTCCGTATCCTTCTCCCAGTGGGTCAGAGAGGTGTATGTGCGCTCGTGAGCGGCGTAGGAGTGCGCTCCAGACTCGATTGCGCGCCAATCCTGGCCACAAGCTAGGGCGATGGGGGAGATGGCGTTCATGATGCCCTTGTTGTGGGTGGTAGCCCGAAATGGGTCCGCCTTGGCGAAGTGGTAGGCCTGAATGATGCCATCAATCACCTTTCCACCCGCTTCAGCGTCATCTCCAGAGTCGGAGAGTTCGGCGGCGGTAAAGGTGGCGCTCACCCTTGCCAATCGATGCACTGCCAGGTTGCTGATGATGCGCAGGATGACCGTACCTCCAGTCAGTGCCTCTACTCGTGGTGCGATGGTCTCAGCCATCGTATTGACCGCGTTCGCACCCATCGCATCGCGGCAATCCACGAGGATGTGCACGATGACCATCTGACCCGATTCAGTGTCCAGCACACGGGCTTCAAGCCCCTTGCAGCCGCCCCCGAATCGTACTAGAATCGGGTCCACTTCATTACACCGTTCTACCAACTCATCCGCGGCATCCAGAACAGCCTGTTTCGAGGCCTCCGCATCAGCACATTCGACCACCTGAATTTGGCCGATCATGATGGGGTCTGTGTTGTCGCTGACAAACCCCCCTTTTGCGTGACATCTCTTGGCCATGTTGGAGGCTGCAGCCACCACGCTCGGCTCCTCGAGAGCGAAGGGTACGAGGTAGTGTTCATCGTCGATGATGAAGTTGGTCGCTACCCCTACTGGAAGGGCCAGAGTTCCGATTACATTCTCGATGATTCTGTCAGCCGCAGACTCGCTTAATTCTCCCGTCTGAGCCCACGCATCGACCTGCTCATCTGACAGCCCTGCCAGTTCCTGCAGGAGTTCGCGACGCTCGGAAACGCTGAGCTTGTAGAACCCTCCTAGACGGCTGTTCTCGACCGGCATGCGCGCACCTTGTAACAAGGCCAGCCGACCCGCCTCCTAAATCATTCGTGATGTCTGAAATCACACCGTGGCATATGATTGAGAACACGCAGGAGGCACAGGTGTATCCAAGTTGGTGATGCGTTAATATTCCGTTAATCGAGGGTAGTTAACGGGTGCAACGAATCCAGCAATGCGTTATTAACGCGTTAATAGTATAGTTATTCGCGCGTAATTGTTTCAGTAATAGGGTGTATCTGGGCTTTGGCGTATCGTTCAACGTATGCGAACGCGTTGCGAAATCAACGAAACACGCGTAAACATGTTAAGCGACTCGGGAGTTGCCGGCTAATATGCAGACGCGGGGTAGTAAACGACTCGATTTCCCACAGATGAGGTCCAACCCATTCGACACCCGACCTTTGGAGAGGGACCAGCTGAAACTGTTTGTCGGAAGGAGAATTCTTCAGGACACTCTGTCACACCACCTGAGGTTCCATTCACCCCGGGTGATCTGCCTTGTAGGGGAGCGCGGCAGCGGGCGCACATCCCTAGCGCAAACGATGTCCTCTTTGGCTGACCAATACTACTTCCCTCCATTCTGGCCCAGTGGCGATGCCGCCACCCAATTACTGGAGGAGATGTACTGTAGTTTGCTGGAGGTTTTCGACGTTCCACCGGTCCGCGGAGTAATCGCTGACGGGCTGGTCACTGAGTTGCAATCACGCACCGGAAACATGCCGATGATATCCTTCGATTTCTCTAATGTTCCAGGCCCCGAACTGGCCTCTGTGATATCCGATTTGATGCCCGTGCTCAGGCGCCTGCGTGCACTCACGTTGATTACAGCCACACCGGGGCAGTTGAACGCCTTCTCGGAGGAGTTGATTCAGGAGATGGATATCACCGAATCTCTGGAGCCTCTAGAGCGCTCTGAGGTGCTGGAATTGATTCAACGCAGAATGAGTTCCGCGTCACGGGTCAGATGGGCTGCGCCGACACACGTGATCGACAACCTGCTCGATGAGACCGGTGGTCATGCCGGCAGGGTCGTACGCCATCTGCGCGACCTGGTGGACCACTCGCGCGGCGTGAGCATGGCGAGTACGCGGCGTATCGACATGGAACTCAGCCTGCAGCGACGGGAACCGACCGAGATCGAGGATGAGAGTTTCCAGAGGGTTGCCGGAGAGGCTGCACCAATCATCGAACCTGAGATTGTGCTCAAGGACCCGGATGCGCAGGATACCTGGGACAGCCAGGATGAGGCGGAGGACGGCGATTACGCCGAAGACGTGTCCGAAGTGAGTTACGAGGAGGAAGAAGACGGGGATGACGGCTGGGAACCGACCACCAATCTGCCTGAACTGAGCCTCCAAGAGGTGTTTGAGGAGGATGAACCGGAAGAGAAGGAGGAATTCACACCGCTCCCAGACGAAGATGACTACTCATCGCCAGACGATGGCGCCGAGATGCTCGAGATGGCCCCCGGAACCGCCCCTCCACCGACCGTACGTGGCTTTGGGGGGCTGCTCAACCGCACCAAGGAGGCGAACATCGGCCAGGAGTTGGACGACAGCCCGATAGCGCCGGTCGAGATCGCTGGAGAACCGCTCTACTCTGAACGGGACCCTGACCCCGAGATTCCAATCGAGGCCTACGAAGAGGAGGAGGGACCGCACCCAGCACGCCTTCCGGACGACGGCCCCACAACCGACCTTGAACGTGAACCGGACATCATGACTCCCGGAGCAGCCCTCTGGATGGATGCAGGTAGCGCTCCACCAGTCCCAGAAGTGGCCTACGAGGGCGATTCTCGGCCACCCGAACCAGAACCGACGGTTATGCGCGAGGCGTTGCACGCCATGCGTCCTGCACAACCAGAGGTTGCTATCGCACCCGCCCTCGACATCGAATTCCTGAGTACAATGGGTGATTCGCAGGTGCGCATCCTTGAGGATGCACTTGAGCGAGAGGTATCGCCTTCAGATGAGGTGCTGCAGCGAACGCTGGACGTGGGACGGCCCCGCTTGTCTCAGTTGTTCAACGGCATGCTCAGGGCTGGTGTGCTGACCGTACGCAAACAGGGTAGGAGCAGGCTCTACAGAATCAGCGAACAGGCCCGCGACCATCTCTATCGCCTCGGTAAGGAGGAATGACGGTGCAACAGGACTGGCGTGTCGGCTGGAGTCACCAGCTTGAGGGCAAGGTTAGCGCGATTGCCGCCGATGCAGCCGGAATGATCGTCGCATCAGGAGGAATCGTGCGTATGCTGGACACTGAGGGTGGATTTGTCTGGCGCAGGGAGATTGCATTCGACGTCTATCATCTTGAGATTGAACTCCATACTGTTGCCGTACTGGCTGGTCCGGGATTCCATCTACTGGACATCTCCACCGGAGAGCCTCTTGGTGAAGGAAGGAGTGTCTCGGGCGGCTTCCGTTCAGTAATCGCCCGCCCGGGGGGTGGCTGGGTGCTGCAGGACCGCGGTGACCACATGCACCTGTTCGACCGCAATGGCAGAGGTATCAGGAGGCTCAGACCGGGGAGAATCCGCGCACTGGTTGGCTGGCTCGACCGCGAGCATCTGCTGGCGCACGACGATGATGGATACCTGCGCTGCCTGCGTCTTTCTGGAGATGACGATCAGCGAGTCATCGAGGGGCGGCGCTGGACTTGGGTGAGTCGCTTGTCCGGTGGGAAACTGCTGGTTCAGACGTCTGAAGGGAGTCTGTTCGAAGGGATGCCGAACCCGTTTGGATGGGATTCTCTGGAGCAGTTGCGAGAGTTGGCTGCAGATCCGTTGGCCGCCGACCGCTGTGGTGACGGATGGTGGGTACTCACACTGTCCGAGACTCTGGAACAGGTCCCCTCCCCATCCGGTAAAGGAATGCCTGCCGGACACCTGCTCTCCTCCAATGGTGCTGATGTGATGTGTACTGCAACTCGAGATGGCCTGGTACGTTGGTGGGAGTCGCCCCAGCTCTCCAGCCGCCGTAACGAGATTCTGAAGCGGCTGGTAGTCAGTGAGCGTCGGCGCATCGACTGGGAGCAGCGCCAGGTGATGTTCGACGCCGAGCTTCCCGCAGAGGATGAAGGAATGCTCACGAATGCCATCGAACTCTATCAGGC
>CAXEUS010000055.1:0-2133 GCA_963999385.1 uncultured Candidatus Poseidoniales archaeon
GGTGTCCCGCGGGTCGATGATGCCGTCATCCCACAATCTAGCGGTCGAATAGTATGGAGAACCCTCAGTTTCGTAATGCTCCAGAATCGGGCGGCGGAACTCGTCAAGCTCGTCACCTTCCATCTCCGCTGTGCCTTCACGAAGCCGCTGCTCCTGCTTCACTGCAGTGAGTACATCCGCGGCCTGCTGCCCACCCATCACGGATATGCGGGCATTCGGCCACATGAACAAGAAGCGGGGGTCGTAAGCACGCCCGCACATGCCGTAGTTTCCAGCTCCGTGACTACCGCCGATGATGACGGTGAACTTTGGCACTGGGGCGCAGGAGACCGCGGACACCATCTTGGCACCATCCTTGGCAATGCCACCCGCCTCGTAATCTCGTCCGACCATGAACCCGGTGATATTCTGCAGGAACACCAGCGGCGTACCGCGCTGTCCACAGAGTTCAATGAAGTGGGTCGCCTTGAGCGCTGACTCACTGAACAGAATCCCGTTGTTGGCAACTATCCCAACGGGGTATCCATGAATGCGGGCGAACCCGCAGATCAGCGTGGTGCCATAACGCGCCTTGAACTCGTGGAATCGAGATCCGTCCGTGATGCGCCCGATTACCTCTCGCACATCGAATTGGGTACGATTGTCCGTTGGAATTATTCCGAGTAGGTCATCGATGTCATGCGCTGGCTCCTCAGGTGGCTGAACATCGAGTGGCACCTTGTCCGACGCACCGATGTTCTCGACTATGTCACGCACCAGCCGGAGCGCCTCTGGCTCATCTTCAGCGTAGTGATCTGCCACACCTGACTTGCTGGTATGCACCTCTGCACCCCCTAGATCCTCTGCAGACACTTCCTCCCCCGTGGCCGCCTTCACCAGCGGTGGTCCTGCAAGGAAGATGGTACCGTTGCCCTTGACGATGATTGACTCGTCTGACATAGCTGGAACATATGCCCCACCAGCAGTACACGAACCCAGCACCGCGGACACCTGTGGGATGCCTTTGCTGCTCATCACAGCCTGGTTTCTGAAGATACGACCGAAGTGCTCCCGGTCGGGAAATACCTCATCCTGCATCGGCAGGAATGCGCCACCTGAGTCCACCAGATAGACGCACGGTAGGTGGTTCTCCTCTGCGATGCGCTGCGCTCGAATGTGCTTCTTGACCGTGAGTGGGTAGTACGAACCGCCCTTCACCGTGGCATCGTTGGCAACGAACATGCACTCGCGTCCATGCACCATACCCACACCAGTGATGATACCAGCAGAAGCAGCGTTTCCATCGTAGAGGTCACACGCCGCCAGTGACGAGAGTTCAAGGAACGGTGTTCCGACATCGCACACCGCCTCGATGCGCTCTCTGGGAAGTTGCTTGCCGCGAGCCCTGTGCTGCTCGACGTACTTGCCGCCGCCGCCCTGTTTCACTGACTCCAATCGCTCCGTTAGTTCAGCCAACAGCGATGCGTTATGCTCCCGCCGAGAACGGAACGACTCATCATCGCGGTTCACCGACGACCCCAGTCTATCCATGTCGACCCAAAGGGTCGACGACCGGTCCGGTGCTTGAAAGCGACGGCGTAACTCGCCTGTCAGACCCCAAGCATCAGGCGACCAAGATCTCGCAGCCCTGGGGCCATGCCCACAGTGAGTAGACCGAGCAGCACGAGCAGCCGTAGATGACGGTGGCGTTGCTCAAATCGCGCTTCCATGAAGAACAGCAGCACGAACGCGGAGAGCAGTAACTTGACCATCAGGAACGCCCAAGCCCCATTGCCAACCTGAATAATCCAGTCTGAGAGCAGGTGCTTCTCACTGTAGCCAAAATAATCGATTCCAAGGTACGTCGCCAGCCCGTCTGCCGCTTGGCCATAAACTGCGAGCAGGACCGCGGGGGATGCCAATATCGCAGTCCTCACACGAGTCTCGGCTTCCTTGTGCTCGTCGCCTTCCAATTCCTCCCATACGGCCAGAGTCAAACCAGGCTCCAATACCCCCGGTTCCACACCCTCTGTGAGCAGCCCCTTTCGCGCCTCACATCCCTGCTTAGCCAGCATCCAGCACAGAATGAGTGGGACGCCGAGAACCACCCACGCGGGCCACAGAACCGCGGGATCATCCACTGCCGCTCGTTCA
>CAXEUS010000056.1:0-9641 GCA_963999385.1 uncultured Candidatus Poseidoniales archaeon
ACGGTGCTGGGAACTACGGCATGTGCGGGCGCGCTTACGACCCCCGCTTCTTGTTCATGTGGCCGAATGCACGCATATCCGTGATGGGTGGGCAGCAGGCCGCGGATGTACTCACTGCAGTGAAGCAGGAGCAGCGGCTTCGTGAAGGTGCAGCGATGATGGAAGGTAACGAACTTGACGAGTTCCGCCGCCCGATTCTGGAGCATTACGAGACCGAGGGATCTCCCTACTATTCGACCGCCAGATTGTGGGATGACGGCATCATCGACCCGCGGGACACCCGTGACGTGTTGGGTCTAGCGATCAGTGCATCTCTGAACGCACCCCTGCCGGACAATCGGTTCGGCGTTTTCCGTATGTGAAGGAGCAATTGAAATGTCCGAAATTTCAATTGGAGATTCATTGCCGCAGACTACCCTTGCAAGCCTCGATATAGCAGGCGCTGTGGCCTATCTCACCCTGAGGCGAGATGATGTTTTCAATGCGCTCAATCCAGAATTGATAGATGATATCACCGAATTACTAGAGTGGACGAGCCATCGTTCGGTCGCTGAGCGGGGAACGCTCACAGATGACTCAGGGGCACCATACCTACGCGTGGTCGTTCTCGCCGGCGCCGGACGCCACTTCTGCGCAGGAGCTGACATAGACTGGATGCGCGATGCAGGAACCAAGAGTTCGGAGGAAAACCGTGCTGACTCCGAGCGCTTGGACCGCTTATTCAACAATCTGTGGTCTCATCCTTGTTTCACCATCGCCTCGGTGCATGGCGTCGCTCTGGGAGGGGGCGCCGGGTTGGTAGCTTGCTGCGATCACGCAATCGCGACATCGGGCAGCCGAATTGCTCTGTCCGAGGCCAAACTGGGGATATTGCCAGCAGTAATTGGGCCCTACGTTTACCGACGGGTTGGCAGCGCACAGTTCCGCCGGCTTGCTACGCTCGCAGGCACCTTCGAGCCCGAAGAGGCCTTGATGATCGGCATGGTTGATCAGATTGCTGCTAGCGCCGAGGATGCATCTCGACTCATAGACGAAGCCATCGAAACCGTTCTCACCACGGGACCGGTGGCTGTCAAGGAGGCCAAGAGCCTGACCGATTCCTTTGACCGCTGGATGGGAACAGATGAGGAGTTGCGCGAGTGGGCGCTCGACAAGACCAGTGAGATGCGCGCCTCGGCCGAGGGCCAAGAGGGGCTAGCGGCATTCCTTGAGGGTCGGAAGCCCACCTGGTCATCAGAGGATCAGGACGGCTGAGCATGCTTCCCGATTGGATGAGGGAGTCACCATCACCGTTCTCCAAGGTGCTCGTTGCCAATCGTGGTGAAATCGCATGTCGCATCATCCGAGCATGTCGTGAACTCGAGTTGCAGACTGTTGCTGTGCACTCGCGTGGTGATACCAGCGCGCTGCATGTGGAACTAGCAGATGAGGCGGTGTTGCTTGAAGGAGACTTGTCCGCCACCTATCTCTCGATTGAGGCCATCATTCGCGCCTGTGTTGACACAGGTGCTCAGGCAGTTCATCCGGGCTATGGATTTCTATCAGAGCGTGCTGAGTTCGCCCATGCTATTGAGGCAGCCGGACTTGTATGGATTGGACCTCCAGCGAGTGCGATTGAATCGATGGGCGATAAGGTAGCGGCCCGCCGGACGATGCGCGAAGCGGGGGTTCCAGTCACTCCTGGTGGCGAGTTATCTGAAACTGACGACCTGCCCGCGCGCATGCTGGCCTTGCATGAGTTGGCATCCCGAGTCGGATTCCCGCTGCTTCTGAAGGCGAGCGCTGGAGGAGGTGGAAAGGGGATGCGCATTGTTCACTCAGCGGGTGAGTTGGATTCTGCCTATGTTGCCGGTCAGCGCGAGGCGCTGTCAGCGTTCGGTGACGGAACGGTGTATGTCGAATCCCTGCTTGAGACACCGCGGCACATCGAGGTTCAGGTACTGGCTGATTCTGAAGGAGATGTCATCCATCTGCTCGAACGAGAGTGCAGCGTTCAACGTCGGCATCAGAAGGTGGTAGAGGAGGCGCCGAGCGCGGCTATCGACGTTGCAACTCGCGACGCTATGGGGGACGCCGCGGTCGCGGCCGCACGGGCTGTCAATTACCTAGGGGCAGGTACGGTCGAGTTCCTTGTCTCCGCAGACGGCTCGTTCTATTTTCTAGAGATGAACACCCGTATTCAGGTTGAGCATCCAGTCACCGAGCTCATCACGGGCGTCGATTTAGTTCAGGAGCAATTGCGTATTGCCGCTGGCCTCCCACTCTCCATCACACAATCAGATGTTGCAGCAGACGGGCATGCCATCGAAGCGCGCATATACGCGGAGGACCCCGCCAACGGATTCCTTCCCGCAGGCGGGAAACTGGTGGTATGGGATCCCCCTGTAGGCCCCGGAATAAGGCTCGATGAGGGTGTAAGGGAGGGTGATGATGTGAGTATGGATTATGACCCGATAGTCGCGAAACTGGTGGTCCACGCACCAGACCGAGACCGTGCTATCAGTAGGATGAGTCGCGCCCTGTCAGAATTCGTGGTACTCGGCGCGACCACCAACATCGAATTCCTGCGCGATGTGGTGTCTCACCCGGGGTTCGCCGCCGCCGAGACAACGACCGATTTCATCTCCCGCTGCTGGCCTGAAGGGTGGTCCGCGGATTTGGATAGCGACCCAGTACCACCTTCAGCAATCCTGCTCGCAGCAGCGGGTGAACAACTTGCTCTGCATCGCGTTGGTGCGAGTGCTGTGGGTAATGTACTGGACGAAGAGGATGTAGGCCCGGACCCGTACAATCCGTTCCTGACCCTGCGCAGGAGTTTCCCTTGAGGTGATGTGATGCGAGAGACGTTCATCGATGACATCGACGAGTCTCGCTGGGACGTTGCTCTGATGCGCTCGAGCGCCGGACTGATTCTGTCATCAGCAACCAGAGATGGTGAGTCCATCGACGTTACCCAGTCTTCTATTGAGCTGAGCGACGATACCGGAACACTCTGGCTAGTGCAAGGAGAAGTACGTCGTCAAGCCAGATTGGCGAAGGTAGACGACGATTGGTGGGTGCATTTTGAAGGCCACGTTTCGCGTATTCGAGTCGCCAAACCAGGTGCTACCAGCGCCGCAACTGCCGGTGCGGCACTAACTGCCCCGATGCCGGGGAAGGTGCTGGCAGTCATGTGTGAAGTAGGAGATTCGGTCGAAGCGGGACAGGCTCTGTTGGTGATGGAGGCAATGAAGATGGAGAACCGCATCTGTGCTGCGGTCTCTGGCAAGGTGAGCAACATCCATCACGATGTTGGCGCTCAGGTAGATCAAGGAGCACTGCTCATCGAGATAGACCAAACAGGCGACCAATGAGCGCCAGTGCGAGCAATGGTTGAGGGCATTGACTACGACTGTGTCTTGCGCAACCAGAAGGAGAGGCCAAGCAGCAGGATGAGTACGAGAAGCACGCCGGACGCAATCTGAATCATCACCCATTGAGTGGCCTGCCCCTCCTGATTTGTACTGGGTTCACTACCATCGTCGGGTTTGTCCTTGTCCAGAATGAATGGCGGTGGTTTAGGGGGAGGGCAGCCGCGACTTGGCGCGGTCGTGTTGTCTCCCGCTTCCTCGGGGCAGTCATCTGGATTGGTGCCCAGTGCGTTATCCCCAAATCCATCCCCATCACTGTCATTCCATTGAGTCTGGTCTTCAGGGAAGGCGTCGATACTGTCCGCCCATCCGTCACCGTCGCTATCCGGGCACCCAGGAAGATAACCCTCGGTCGAATTTCCGATTTCCCTTGGACAGCCGTCTTCGAGATCGAGAAAACCATCCTGGTCGTCGTCGAGGTCCTCTGTGTGGTCCCGACATCCATCCGAATCCATATCTGAGTTAGAACTCGAGGTCCAGTACATCTCCCCGCGCATGCAGTCGTCTAACACATCGGGAACCGTGTCATCATCGTCATCATCATCCTCAGTGTCATCGAGACAGCCATCCCCATCCATGTCTGTGGTCTCGTTAGAGACCCATCCCAAAACACTGGGTGAGCATTCATCAAACGGGTTCGATATTCCATCATTGTCGTTGTCCATGTCATCGACGGAATCCTCACATCCATCCCCGTCATAATCGGTGGTTGAATTTGATTCCCATCCAATCCTGCCCTTTGGGCAGTCGTCATCTACATCCAGAACTGTGTCTCCATCATCGTCGTCATCCTCGTCTACGTCGCGACAGCCGTCTATATCCCAGTCCAATGAGCGCAATGTAGTCCATCCAGTCATACCGAGAGGGCAGCCGTCTAGGTAATCATCCAATTGATCTCCATCATCGTCGTCATCCTCGTCAGCATCGCGGCAGCCGTCGCTATCGTGGTCGTTGGTTGCATCCGAGGTCCAGTTAAGCGCACCCCATTGGCACAGTTCCGCAACATCGAGGACAAGATCTCCATCGTCATCCAGGTCTTCATTGGAATCTTGGCAACCATCGGAATCGTAGTCTGTGGTGGAGGAGTTGGATGTCCAACCCAGATCTCCCAGTGCGCAGTCATCGTTTGAATCTGCAATGGAGTCATTGTCGTCATCGTCGTCCTCGTCGCTGTCGCGGCAGCCGTCCGAGTCATGGTCAGAGATGTTGTCCGAGGTCCAACCAGTCAGGCCGAATGAGCACAAATCCCCTTGATCAGGCACGCCGTCGTCATCGTCGTCGGGGTCACAAGGATCACCCGGACCGTCGGAATCGAAATCATTCTGGTCAATATTGTGCTTGTCTGGACAGTTGTCAATTTTGTTGATGATACCATCATCATCACTGTCGAGTGAGATGTGCCAGACGAACATGGAAGACGAACTGGTGGTGTTCAGTGAATGGTCAGTGAGTTGCGTCTGATTGTTGTAGCGCCCAACGAAGGTGAAATCTCCGTGTCGGTCAGCGGCGACAGCGTAAATCTCGTCGTAGTAGGGGCTGCCGGAACTGATTGAGTCGATTGCGTATCCCTCTCGGTTGTGCAGCGCTGCAAATCCATCGTAGCCTCCTGAATTTGTGTGTTGCACCCCTGAGATGTTGGTGTTGCCGCTGAACATTCCAACCACAACCCCTGTCTGGTTCCATCCGTAGGCGACCCCATATCCGAATACATCTCCTTGTCCACCAACTTCCTGAGCCCAAAGCCACGAACCATTGCTGTTGATTTTCGCGATGAATGAGTCTCCATTACCGACTGAGGTGATACGGTTCCCCATCGTCGCTGCTCCCTGCAGCCTACCGGTTACGATTGCGTCACCAGTGCTCTGATCAACCGATATGCCGTTACAGCGATTGGACCCGGAGCCACCGCTGGTCTCGTGGTTGGCCCACAGCCACGCGCCGTTAGAACCGTCGACCTTGGCGGCATAGATGTACTCGCCCAAACCGCTTGAGAGGTTATGCTGACCGAAATGGGTCTGTTGCATGTAGAATCCGCAGATGTACGCGTCTCCATTAGAGTCGACGTCGAGAGCGTTGGCGCGGTCAAGTTGAACAGCGTTCGAGGTTGCATACCAAAGCCAGTTTCGGAGTGGATCCATCTTCAGTAATATGATTGAATTTGCCTGATTCAGATTCCAGTTCAGCACCTGTTGCTGTCCTGAAGAACCGAGCGCTCCGGCAACGAACAGATTTCCTTGCGAGTCGAGCCGCAATTCATCGATGGTGACATTCGAAATCGGTGTGACCCACTGCCATATCCCACCGGAGGATACCAGTCCAAGATACGAGCCCGTTTCAGCGAGTGTCAAACTACCAAATGTCCCACTGCTGCTGGTTCCCTGTAGGATTCCAGCCACGTATACCTCTCCTGATGGCAAAACGGCGATCGAGGATATCCAGTCGTTGTCAGAGTCACCACCGAAATCAATCGCCCATTCCCATTCACCTGTGTCATTGAGCATCGCGAGGAAGGTGCGCTCGGAATCACGTGTGTGTGCCAAAGTAGTGCTACCGAACTGAGCTTCGCCGCGGAACGTTCCACCGACCGCCGTCCAGGTCACAGGATTTCCTTGGTCGTCGACACCCTCCGCCGTAGAGATCGTCCGGGCATACTCCCGGTTGGTTCCGTTGCTAATTGACAGCCATTCACCCTGATTGAGATTGACTTGGTTGCCGCCGGAACGGTACTCTGGATGCGTGGCGGATAGTTCAGTCACAGGATTAGCAGTACGGCCCGAGTCGACTGCACCATTAGCCAACGGGGCGAGTGACGCCAGAATCAGCAATAGGAGGATTAGGGGCTGGGCGAAGGCGGTCCGGGACGGTGGCATTGGGCGTGGTTTCAGCATCGCATGGATAAGAATTGCACTGCCCCGTGTCGACTTGAGTCAACACTCGAGATTGAATATGAATGATATTATCAATTGGAAATTGAATATTACCAATTGGATGGTTCCAGAATAGTCTGCCCACCCATGTACTGTTGCAATCCTTCGGGTACAGCAACTCTTCCATCAGCGAGTTGGCATTGCTCCATGATGGCCACTAACGCTCGACTAGTCGCCACCAGAGTTGAGTTGAGCGTGTGCACTGCCTCGTTTCCGTCAGGCGTACGGTAGCGCATACGCAACCGGTTCGCTTGGTAATCGGTGCAGTTGGAGCAGGACACGACCTCCTTGTACTCTCCAACACCTGGAAGCCAGGCCTCGAGGTCGTACTTGCGGGCGGCGATGGTCCCCATGTCACCGGTGCAGATGTTGACCACCTCGAAGTGCAGTCCGAGAGCATTCCACATGTCGATGGAGTTGGCGAGTAATTCTTCGTGATTTTCCCAAGAGTGTTCAGGATGTGAGATGATGATCTGCTCAATCTTGGTGAACTGGTGAACCCTCCAGATACCTTTGTCCGCTTGTCCGTGGGCGCCAACCTCGCGGCGGAAACAGGGTGAGGATCCCACCATTCTCAAGGGAAGCAGGCTGGGCTCAATCACTTCATCCATGTAGAGCGCGGTAAGCGGATGCTCGCTGGTAGCAATCAGGTAGTAACTGTCCGGCTGCACATCGTACATCACCGTCTCAAAATCTGCTAGGTCGGTCACACCCTCGTAGGCGCGTCGGTTCATCATCGATGGTGGCTGCACCATGGTGTAGCCCCGTTCAGTCATGAAGTCGATACCGAACTGCTGCAGCGCCAGTTCCAGACGTGCCAGATCTCCTTTGAGGAAGTAGAACCGGCTGCCGGTAATCTTCGCAGCTCGCGCCAACTCCACCCAGTTGTTCATCTCCGCGATGTCGTTGTGTGTGCGCGGCTCGAAGTCGAACTTCGGCTTCTCTCCGTGCAGCGAATGCTGGGTGTTTCCGGTACTGTCTGGGCCGACTGGCACCGCATCGTGGAGTATGTTCGGTATGCGCATTCTGAGTGCGTCCCGCTCTGACTCCAATTCGTCTGCGCGCTGTCCCAGAGCTTCGATGTTAGATCCTAGTTGGGCGACTTCGGAGATGATGCGCTCGGCGCTCTCGGAGTCGCCCTTCTTTTTCGCCTCGGCAATGCCTCGAGCTGCTTGATTGCGCTCCTTACGTAACTGGTCCGCATCGTAGCGGGCCTTCTTCCACGCAGCATCAAGTTCGAGCACTTGGTCGATGTTCTCCGTCGTCAGACCTCGCTTGGCGTGGTCCGCGCGAATTACATCGGCATGGTCGCGAAACATACGCATATCCAGCATGGTATCCGGCCTGCGAGGGGTGACACCCCTTCAATCAGACGCCGCCATCAGAAGAAGGAGATGCCAAATGAGAGGGCGCCACTTCCTGCCAGAATCACTCCAGTAACCAGATATCCGAGGATTGAACCCCCGTTCAAGAGCGGCAGACCAGCCTGTGGCCGACCCATTGCCACGTAGGTCATCAACACGAAATAACCCATCAATCCACCGACAAGCGCTCCCACGGCAGTCGTCAGTGGGATACTCATTCCGAACCAGCCGGTCCCATCTGGCATGAATGTCAGCGCTGAGATGACTAACATCCCTGGGAAGATGACATCTCCCAGTCCCATGAACAAGGCGTCGCCACCCTTGTGTTCAGCCTGTGGTAGCGGCTTCATTGGAGCGGGACTTGGACTCACAGCCGGCCCATCGTCATCAGTGCCACTCATGACAGTCGCTTCCTCCTCAAGGAACGAATATCCCTTATCCTGTGGAGCGACCAACAGAATTGGTAGTTTCAGCCCAATCATCGTGTCGGCGAGGTCTAGCATGTGCTTCGAACGGTAGACCGCGTATGCGTCGTAGATGGCAGCAGCTACCATGAAGAAGAGTATCAAACTGGGTACGAAACTGACTCCTAGAATGGTAATCACTCCTGCTCCTGTGAGGATGCCCACGGTGTTGACGACATACCATTCCGGGTAGAAAGTAAGCAGCACCATCAGAACGACTGAGAAGCAGATTGCAACAATCCACGACCAGTTCAGGAATCCGATGAGATGTCCCGATTCGTTGTCAACAAAGATGTACGCTGGTTCGGTTGCCGGTGTGTGTGCAACCGCACTGTGCCACCCATCGCTCTCAGCCATGACCATCACGCCGTCCTCGAACCCAACATCCATCCACGCCTCGTTGGGAACGGTATGCAGACTCATCCCAATCGCTCCCTCGCCCGCGGGCGTTTTGAGATTCAATTCCTCGACCATCATGGATCCAGAGAACATGTGCATCCGGTCGCCGTCCACGACCCAGAGATTCGGTTGTCCGTCATGCCAATCGTCCGCGAGCATCACACCACGGATTGGACCATCGAATGCTTCCCTCTCGTTGAACCCCATCTGTTCCTCGTCAGTCATATTTGAGCCGTTCCAGGTGAAGCCATCGAGTCGTCCGAATTCGCTACCGATGATGAGCAGCCTATTGCTGTCTTCAGCATCGAACCAATTGACTCCTGACCATGGAGAATGGCCGAAGGTGGCGGTTGTGAAGCGATCGCCGCTATCCGGTGTGAACTCCCAGAGTACAGTAGCGTTGACATCTCCGAATGATGTACCAGTGTGTTGATTTTCATCAAGTTCTACGATTCCCGCCCAGCGTTCTGTTACGAGCAGCATCCTGTCATCGGTGAGGCTACGTCCGAGTAGATACTCGTAACTGTTGAAATTTTCCGGTAACATCCACACTCTCGTGCTCATCGGTTGGTTGTCTCTCCACGGGTCGTCTTGATAGAGGATATTTTCACTGATTATCATCCAGTCAATTCCGGCAGAGGCGAAGCTAATCTGGCATGGATCGGTGCCGTTGTCGATGAGACTACCGTCATTCGCATCGATTCGCATCCACTTCGTCTCATCGCAGTAGGTGAACATATCGGGCCCTGAAACAACGCGGCGGGTACGGCTCACATCGAGTGCATCGGGAATCTCATGCTCCCACACCGGTGTAGCGCCGGCCCAGCCATCGGTACCCGTTTCAAGCCCACCGACATCTGAGAACATCAGCAGATGCGTTCCGTTGTCGACGATGAACGAGTCCGCTTCATCTGAAACCCAGAGCATTGAGCCAGTGCCCGGCTCGTCTCGGAAGGCGAACGGTTGATCTTCAGCATCCATCGTGAATGAGGCGATGGGCACGAGCGCGAACGACAGTGCAATCCAGAGGATGAACAGCACGCCCCACTTGATTATCCAGTCGAGTTTCTTCTTCGC
>CAXEUS010000057.1:0-7212 GCA_963999385.1 uncultured Candidatus Poseidoniales archaeon
ATGGTGGCCAAATGGCAGACCAGTGTCAGGCTGTCGTCAGGAGATTCGCAATCAACCAGATAGCAGTATCCGGGTTCCACTTCTTCCCCTGGAGTATGCGTTCGCGGCACTGCTGGACCACTATCGGCATCTTCGTCCTGTTCAGACTCCAATTCAGCATCCGTCTTCGGGCGACTCCACTCGGTCTGACTTCTCTTCTGCCACCAGGTAAGCGATGACCCGGTATCCTCCCAGCCATCTATACGGTCCCCTGAGGCGTCGACATCGTCATCCAGATGCAACCTTGCTTCAGGATGAAGGTCGAACACGACCTCCAAATCGACCTCGTCGTGAATCGACAACCTGCTGTCATCTGCAGCCGCATCGGTACGCAGTGCTTCGAGCGCGTCACGCCCCATGCTCAACTCGTCTGTCTCGTGCAGACACATCACCAGTCGTCCGGCACTGAGTACGAGTTGGCCCACGCGGACTATCTCTCCCGGCCTCTCGACTCGAATGTATCCATCCGCACCCTCTCGTGAGAGGTCTAGAAGCAGCAATTCGAGCACACCTGCTCCGCCCCTGCGCACCTCGCGTACGCGCCCAGCCGGAAATTCCGCCATGCTCTCTCAGCGTCGCGGCTTGCTCGGCCCCCTCTTCAAGGATGGCATAGACCGTAGGCGCGAGGTTGCGAAATCTCAGTATCTCACGCGCTGCGGACTTGGAAGTTCACTGAGCGGAAATCTGCGCAGGTTCCAATCCGAGCATCTGATGACCGCGGTGGTGCCACGCCCATCCCTCGAGTACCCAGGTGTAGAGTTGATTCAGCAATTCCTGGTCAACCCCTGCCGCCGATGCGATTTTTTCGATAATCTCCAATTCCTCCTCGACGTATTTCCCATCACAAGCCGCCATCAGGATGGCGTCTCGCAGAACGAGCTTCAATCCGTGCGATGATAGTGTCTTCAAATATGAGTCGAGATCGACCATCTCGTTCACCATCCCTTGGAGTCTCTCTCGCACATATGGCTGGACTAACAGCGATGCCGTTCGCGCTTCGTAAGCGCTCATCTCGTCTGATGTGAATTTGCCGTCACAGGTTGCCACAGCAGCCATAATCTCAGCATAGGCGATACATTCCTCAGGTCTCATCTCAGACAACGTGTCTGGAAGCATGCACTCTGGCGTCGCCGCGTAGTATTTGATGCCCTATGTGTACTGATGACATTACAAATCCGGGGAATGGACCTAATTGGCTTGGTCGCGCATTAGCATACTTGATGACGGGCCGGCCACATCGAACGTCGATGGACCTGCCTGACCCACCCAAGGGATTCGACCTGCTCGTGGACCAATACGCCATCTGGCCCAAAATCCGCAAGCAACTCGAGGGTAACTACACACTTCCATTCCTGCTCGGCAGTATCGCCTTCGTCATCTTGCTGAAACCTGCATGGGACTTGAACATCTTCTGCTTTGCATTCGTGATTCTTGCATGGTCGGGGCTGCTCGTAAAGACCGACTGGAAAGTGAACACTGCGGCCAAACTGATTGCATTGGAGAATGGCCACCCTTGGCACGACAGCGACGAGGCTACCGGGGAAGTCGGAGTGGCGGTTTGGTTCGGCGCCCCTGTGAACTGGATGATTCTGGAACCTGATGTTCGCATGTGGATTCACACCCCCACTCTGGATACAGAGACCAGCGTATACAATGGTGACTCGGAAGGTGCTGTTCTGGGAAGTTGGCCAGAAGGGATGATTGGGGATGAGCGGATGAAAAAAGTGGTCAATCTAGGGAATCAAGCGCAGATGCTGGCTGCGGCTCAAGCACGACCAGAGGGAGAAGAGGACCCGTTTGAGCAGGCGCGTCAGCGCGAGGACGGAACCTCGGACCTCGATCTACGCACCTGGGAGGAGCCGACTCCGGGGAAACTGATGCCGCAGAAAGGGGTACTCCGCCGCCTCTTGAAGGATAGAGCACCCCCACAGGAACCCGAGGCTGATGAAGACTGAGCCGGTGTGAAAAATAAAGCGCTGATGCCCCGTGCGCTGGCTATGGAGGACTGGCGCAGCCGGCTTGAAGGGCTGGACGCGGAGCAGTTGGAGATGATAGAAGGGGGGGGACTTTCACAGCGATTCTCGCGCCTCCCCCTGCATTTTAGTCATCCAGCATTCATCGGTGCGTTCTACGCGCTGCTAGTCTCGCTGGCAATCGCCGGGCCAATTGGCTACTCGTATGGTTTCGGTACTGGAAATGGAGTATGGGACCCTTGGCCCTGGATACGTGACGTCGGCTTCAGGAGTCTCACGATGATGCTCGCTCTGGCCTTAGTCGCCCACATGTCCCTGCTCATCAACAAAGTCGTTCTCCGACCTCCAATCCCCCCTCCGCGTACGCTGCTGTTCTCAATGCCGTTCATTGGATTCGCAATTCTACTAGTCAACTGGTCATCGTTCACATCCGCAGTACCAGAAATAGCGGGCTGGCTGATTCTCGTCATCCCAGGACCAATCTACGTGCACCTCTCGTGGGCACCACGCTGGCGTATGCTGACCATGCTTGAGGATGGCCGCAACCCATTCGGTCCCGAGGAAATCAAGCCAACAACACACGAAGACGAGGTAGAACTCGAAGAGGCTGTCGAAGCACTCGGAACCGCCGATGTCACCTGACAGTTCAGATCAGATGCGATTCCTTTCCCGCCACCTCGTAGGCTTCCAGAACCTGTTCCAACTGTTCGTCGGAAAGACCAGCAGACAACTGGTTGCGCACACGCGCACCATCTCTAGCAACCATTGGGAAGACGATTGCACTTGCCAGCACACCCGCAGATTTCAGCGACTCCGCCAACGCCTTCGCCGTGCCTGATTCCCCGCACATCACAGGAATAATCGGTGTGGTCGACATGCCAAGGTCGAATCCCAGCGACTCCATCTCCTTGCGGAAACGGTCAGTGTTCTCCCACAGCCGCGCATGGTGCTCCGGCTCTTCCATGAGAACCTCGATGGATGCTTTCTGTGCTGCAGCAATACCCGGGGGCTGGCTGCCAGAGAGCAACCAAGAACGGGAGTGATTCAACGCGTGAGTGCGCATCTGTTCGGAGCCGGCGACGATTCCTCCCTGCACGCCGAGAGCCTTGGAGAACGAACCAATCTCGAAATCTACTCGTCCCTGCAGATCAAAATGATCGACGATTCCACGGCCGCCATCTCCGAGCACCCCCTCGCCATGACAGTCATCGACGAACACCATCGCTTCATGCTCCTCGGCGAGCGCGGTGATGACATCCAATGGGGCCTTGTCCCCATCCATACTGAACACTCCGTCGGTTATGATCAACTTCCGCTCACTCTTGGAATGGTCACGCAGAACCTGGTCAAGGGCACCCATGTCGTTGTGCGGATAGACCGCCCGTGATGCCTTGGTGAGGCGCACGCCATCGATGATTGAGCCGTGATTGAGCTCATCGGAGATGATGACATCATCCTTCCCGCGCACCAGAGTGGGAATCAGACCGACGTTCGCTGTGTATCCCGAGGAGTAGATTAGCGACGCTTCCACTCCCTTGAATTCCGCCACTTTTTCCTCCGCCTCCAGATGGATGTCCATCGTACCGCTTAGGGCTCGAACACTGCCGCTTCCAGCGCCGTAGCGATTGGTTGCATCCACCATCGCTGCGACAACTTTCGGATGAGTTGTGAGGTTGAGGTAATTGTTGGCGGACAACATGATCATTCGCTGGCCATCTACGATACACTCCGCCTCGGAAGCCGACTCCAACGTAGGAGGATCCCACTGTAGATTCTGGTTGGTCAACTCGGAGTAACGCTCGCTCATCCACGGGATGTCCTTGGCCACGCTGACTCCTCTCTCACTCTCCGTTGAAGCCCCAACCCTTTGGCAATTCCGCCAGCCATGCATCACCGGTGTGATGATGTGGTGAGGGGACCGTCCATCATTCAATGGAAGCCACATCGGTGACTCTGCTCGGTACCGCTCAAGATGGAGGGGTGCCACAGCCCGGGTGTACCAATGAGTGCTGTATGGACCCACACGGTGGGGTCGTGCGCACCCGGCATCCGGTAGCGCTTGGGGTCACCGATGCGCGCGGGGACAGGCACCTGTTCGAGGCGACACGTGCTATGTCAGCTCAACTCATCCTGTGGGCATCAGCAGATGAGGGGCAACTGAGCAAATTGGATTCTGTCTGGCTGACTCACGGCCATCTCGGCCACGTTGACGGCCTCGGAATGTTCGGATGCGAAGCGTGGGGAGTTCAGAATCTGCCATTGCACACCTCGCAGTCGATGCTCAATTTCATCAAAGCGAACCCGATGTGGGGGCCACTCATTTCTGACGGGCATCTCTCTCCAAAGCCATTTGACACCAATGTCCCTGTCGAGATTGTCCCGAGTCTGACTGTGACTCCGATTCAAGTCCCGCATCGAGATGAGCACACCGACACACACGCTTTCCTGCTCGCAGGAGAGAAGCGCCGCCTCCTGTTCCTGCCTGACCACGACTCATGGGAGATGACGCTCGACATCCACGAAGCCAACAACCCCCGCGAGTGGTTCCGCTCGCTCAGGGCTGACATCGTACTGCTCGACGGTACCTTCTGGTCCTCCTCTGAGTTAGGAGGGAAGGCCGGAGAAATAGGCCATCCCCCGGTGAAAGAAACGCTTGAATTGCTTGGCAACCGCGAACGAGGAGACCCGCAGGTGATCTTCATCCATCTGAATCACAGTAATCCATTACAGGATGAGAAAAGCGCTGAATCCGCACACCTCCGTGCGTTGGGATGGGAAATCGGTCGCCAACCGATGACATTCTCCATTTGAGATTCAGAGATTACGACAGAATCATGGATAAATGAAATCCCTTCGGGGGTCCGTGGACATCTCCGGTGAAGTGAGCAGTGGCCTTGGCAGGGCGCACATATTCATGGCTCAGCCACACTACCAAGAGCAGTTCAAGCAGGTACTCGGAATCGGAGCTTGGCCTGGCACCCTGAATGTAGACCTTACCGGTGAGTCGCTGGTACGCTTCGCGGCGCTGAGGAATGCTGCTGGAATGGAATCCTCGGAATTGGAAAAACAGGTACTGGAAGATGCTGCTGAACTCGATGTCAGTTACATAGACACTCATCGAATCAACGGTTTTGAACGGGATGGCCGTTCATTCGGAGGCGCCACAGCGTTTCTGGCTAACATCGCCCGTGAAGACGATGAGGAGAATAGACTCGAATGCGCCATCCTCATTCCAGATTTGACCCGGCACGTCGCCGTGATGGAGGTCATAGCATCCGCCTTCCTGCGAGAAGCGTTGAGTCTGTCAGACGGTGACCGTGTCATCGTCTCTTGTTGAGCACCTGTAGCCAGCAACGCCTGAGCAGCAGTTTCTGCTCCATCTCAGCAGTGGACTGCCACATACGATGCTCTCGTTCATCGGCATCTTCTGATGGTGCGGATAACAGATCACTTGCATCGACTGACCCACAATCGAATATCGGGTTCGAATGCTCGATGGACCATAACGTCAGCCAGCGCGCCGACGCAACCCCTAGTTCGGCTCGTGTCTCTCCAGCGGCGAGAGCATCGCCGACTGCGGTGGCAGACAAGTCACCCGCGAGGACTCGCACCACCGCCCAGGCGATTCGGCGGACCTGATTCCACAGGAACGATTCCGCACCGATTTCGAATCCCACCAATCGTCCACCTTCAGACCACGGCTGACAACTCTCGACACAACGTATGGGTGAGCGCCCTTCCTCGATGCGAGCAAACGCGGTGAAATCGTGCTCACCGATGAACAGGGACAATACCGAAGTCAATTCATCTTCCGAGGTACTGGTATCCCATCCGCGCACTGCCTCCAAACGATAGCGGTAGGTGCGGCGTAGTGCGGGCCGCGGGTTCCAACCCGATTCCACCTCTGTGGCCGCCCAGACCACCGATTCGTCGAGGGCGTCATTCAGCACTCTGATGAAGCCGCTTTCTCTCATCCCTGACCACAAAGAGGACGGGAGTTCGCAGCAACCCACGTTCATGCGCGCATGCACACCGGCATCCGTCCTGCTCGACATGCGTATGCGAGTAGAGTCTCCTTGAGTCATTCCACGTGCAGCGAGCGCGGCCTCAAGATCACCTTGGACCGTACGCACGTCGGGCTGTACCTGACTTCCATGGAACGAATCTCCAAGATAGCCAACCGCGAACGCGACTGTCACCATATCTGAGGTCATCCGACCCCCCCGGTTCAGTCACCGGACAGCAGTGCCGCCGCTTCCTCGGAAGTAAATCCTAGACCTGCGACGGCCCACTCGAGTGCCTGTGCTAGCAGTGGCTGAGCGGCGGGTGCGTTACGGTCGAGTCGCTCAACCGCCTCAACCAGACGGGCGGCTGCCTCGTAGAGCATGTCGTTGACATCGAGCTCCTGCAACTCAGACATCTTCTGTAATCGGCTGTATTCCTTGACCGCCATCGGCAGCCTGCCACAGTCGAGACAGAAGCCGGCGAATCCTGCGACGTACTCCAGATTCTCTTCGTCGAGTTCCATCGCCCGCTTGTAGCCGCGCATGATGAGTGCGGCGGGCACATCATCCTCCATGTCAATCGTCAAGCGCATGAAGGCTGCATCAGCCCAACCGTAGTGCGCATCGGAGTTGTCATCGTTATCCTGACGTGCTTCATCGAACAGAGCCATTGCTGCCACAAAGTCGCCTTCAGCCATCGCTTCACCCGCCTGCTGCATCTTCGCCTCGCTCATCTCAACACCCCCAACTACAGTCTGCTCAACACTCACTCAATATCAAGCCCACGCCCGAGCAGACTCATTCAATCCAGCAACTCACTGAGTTCTTCTGGTGCAGCACTCTCTACCTCCGAGTGCTCATCTGTTGACTCCTCTCCGGGCTTAGTACGAAGTTCGTTGATCAACTTCTGCACCCGCTCAGGCTTTCTGATACCATAGAAACAATCCTCGGGATCCGTGTCAACAACCGTACGCGTGCGTTGCAAGCGAATCAGGAAGACTAACACTCGTAGAATACGGAAGACGATGTTTCGCTTCTCATCGGAGGCCGCTTCCCCAACGTCAGCTACCGATGCTGCCCCAATCGAGACGCTCTCTTCCCTGAGTCCCATTCCAGAAGCGGTGATGACGTGCAGGCTGCCGTATCCGAGCAAACGTGCAACGAGGTTGCGCTCGACCTTCAGGTTCTCAATGCTG
>CAXEUS010000058.1:0-15599 GCA_963999385.1 uncultured Candidatus Poseidoniales archaeon
AGACGCACACCCTGCGAACGTTGCACTCACGCCATCCGAAGAGGAGGCTGGAAGAACGAGGCGCAAGCCGAAGCGAGCTCCTGCAACCAAGCGCAAGGCGGCCCCTCGGAACAAGACAACGACCGCGGTGACAGTTGGCATTGAGACGCCCCCGCAAGAGCCGGAGGATTCACAGGCCGCTTCAACCCCAGTGAGCAAGGACGAGGACGATGACCTCGACCTTGACCTGTGAGGCGGCTAGATGACTTGGATGGCTGGAGTGGACGAAGCGGGGCGCGGACCATGCCTCGGACCGTTGGTGGTGGCTGTCTTTGCACTGCCTCAATCTGATTTGCCATTGCTCGTTGAGAATGGGGTGAACGATTCCAAACAGTTGAACCACGATGAGCGGAGGCGCATCGCTGATTGGTTGCGAACAGAGGGAGTGGAGCGAGGTTGGCTCATGCAGGTTCATGCCTCGAGCGCTCTCGATGTCGACCTAGCGATGCAGGTGAGTAACCTCACCAGTCACGAGATCGATATCTTCGCTCGCCTGTTGAACGAGGTTGTGAGAACCGGCCCTGTTGATGATGACCTCAGTGGAGGGACACTCGCTCTGGACGCCTGTCAGGTTGATGCGCACCGATTCGGCGAACGTGTAGCCAGCCGTCTAACGGACTGGCCATGGGACGATTGGAGCATAGATAGTCGCCACCACCACGACGAAACTAATCCGGCGGTGTCGGCCGCTTCGGTACTGGCTAAGGTGGAGCGGGATGAGCTTGTGCGCGTACTTGAATCTGAACTTGGATCTCCGATTGGCTCAGGGTATCCTAACGACCCCGCGACCAAGGAGGCATTGCCCGCTCTGGTCGATGGCAGTGAACCATGGGAGCACCTACGCTGGGGGTGGGCAACAATTGCCGAGGCGTGGAAGGAATCGCATGGTAGCGAGGTCCCTCTACGACCCTTGGACGGGGAGTTCAGACCCGGTCAGCAGCGTCTATCGATGTGATGGGAAACGAGGCTACGTAATCCCATAGGTGTCCCAATCGTCAAGAGGGGGCGGCAACAGGACGGCATGAATCACATGGCCGATGTGAATGCACTCTCACAACTTGCACGCAAGTACAGCCTGCAGAACGCACTCGAATACGACGGCGCGGGACAGGTCAAGTCTGTGATGGGGCGAATATTCGGCGAGCAGCCTGAATTGGCATCTCAAGCAAGTGTTCTCGGTCCACTCGTTGCTAAAGCGGTAATCGATGCCAACAGCATCCATTCCGAGAGTGGATTAGAGCATGTGCGTCAACTTCTCGCAGACGAATTTCCCGACGCGCTGGAGAAGCGGGTGCATGAACGCAGAGAGGGGCTGCCAGAACTGCCCAACAGCGAAGGGCGCGAACTCGTGTTTCGCTTTGCCCCCAATCCGAACGGACCGCTTACACTTGGCCATAGCAGAGGTGTGATCATCAACAGTGAATACGCTCAGAAGCACGATGGACGCATCGTGCTCCGCTTCGACGACACAGGAATCAGGACGAAGCCACCACTCGCCGAGGCATATGGATGGATTGACGATGAATTCCTTTGGCTCACCGGATGCAATCCAGATGTACGTCTGCTGGCATCTGAGCGAATGGAACTCTATCTTGACAAGGCGAAGGAATTTCTCGGGCAAGGAATCTGCTACGTATGCACCTGCAGCGCAGATTCGTTCAGGAAACTACGCGAGAACAAACAGGACTGCCCCTGTCGAGGGCGTTCTGCCGAGCAGAATCTGGGGGAATGGGGGCACATGCTCGATGGAACCCACGCTGAGGGAGATGCTGTAGTGAGAGTGCTCACAGACATGGGGGAGCGCAACCCAGCGCTGCGCGACTGGCCCGCACTGAGGATTCAGACTGGAGAGCACCCTCTGGTGGGCACGCGCTACAGGGTCTGGCCACTGCTCGACTTCCAGAGCGCTATCGATGACCAGGAACAGGGAGTCACGCACATCATCCGCGGCAAGGATCTGATGGATTCGACTCGCAAGCAGACTCAACTCTACGACAAACTAGGCTGGACCTATCCCGAGACCCTCTACTGGGGTCGGGTGAAAGTTCACGAATTCGGTGGATTCTCAACCTCAAAGATGCGGACGGACATCGACGCCGGCAACTACCGCGACTGGGATGATATCCGCCTCCCAACCATTCGCGCACTGCGCCGCCGTGGTTTCACCGCAGAATCTCTCAGGCTGTTCTGGGTGGAACTGGGGCTGACCCAGAAGGACATATCTGTACCGATGGATACGCTTGAGGCGCACAACTCAACACTTGTCGACGCCACCACCCCGAGGCTCTCGTTACTACGCGACCCGGTACGTCTGGCGCTAGATATCTCCTCGGTCGAGATGCCACCCGAGGTAATTCTGCCCAACCACCCGACTGAGGACCTGGGAGTCAGGACATGGCAAGTCGAAACTGACTGCGGCTTGGAGGTACTCATCGAGAAGGGTGATCTGGATGTCGCTCTTTCCGGGAACGGTATATTGCGGCTCAAGGAGTTCGCCGACATCGAGGTGAAATCGGATCACAGTGGAAGAGTATTGCACTTTGAGAAGGGAGACGGGGTGCGCATCGTTCACTGGTTAGCTGCCGGAGTTGAGCGCGATGCAGTGCTGCTACACGACAACGAAGGGGAGTTGGAGCACACTTGCATACTGGAATCAAATGACCATGCGGAGGGCGCACTGGTGCAGTTAGAGCGAATCGGGTTCGCCCGCATAGAACAGGTTGGTGACGATGAGCACCCATGGCGACTGGTATGGAGCCACGGCTGAATCAGAAATTCAAAGGCGGTCGACGGCGAGTGGACAGCGTGGCCGAAGATGGTGCTGCTCGCACTGCAAGGGAGCGGATGGTGCAAGAGCAAATCGTGGCACGAGGGCTTACTGACGAACGTGTTCTGGCAGCGATGCGCACTGTGCCACGTCACGAATTCGTTCCCTCTGCGACCATAGCCGAGGCGTATGTCGATTCGCCGCTATCAATCGGGTTCGGGCAGACCATCAGCCAACCGTACATGGTGGCCTACATGTCAGAGCAGTTGACGTGTTTCCCCACAGGTGCAAAGGTGCTGGAACTCGGGACAGGCAGCGGCTATCAGGCAGCGGTGTTGGTGAATATGGGATTTGAGGTACACACCATCGAACGCATCCCTGAACTAGCGGATTCCGCCCGCGCCACGCTTGACAGACTGGGGCTGTCGCCCTCCAGCCTGAACGTCGCTGACGGTCATGCTGGCTGGCCGAGCGATGCCCCCTACTCCGCAATCATCGCCACGGCCTGTGCAAAATCCATACCCAAGGAGTGGAACGAACAAATCGAGAATCGAGGAGTAATCATCACTCCCATTCAACGCCGGCTGAATCGTCAAATGCTCGTGAAGATGACCAAGGAGGGCACTAAGATGGAGTCTCGGAATCTCTGCCCTGTTCGCTTTGTCCCGCTGATTGACGAGCGAGGAGATTCACGACGATCATCGGTTCTAGGCAGGCTGTGGCGTAGGCGTTCCTGAATCACTCGTGCGACGCTAGTTTGCGGATTGCAGGTGTCGCTTCCAGTCGAGCGAGCGCCTCGCGGTAATCGTTAGGTGAAAAATAGCCGCTGAACTCTCCGTTCACGTCCACCGCAACAACCGCGTGCGGCTGGCGGACGTTCATCATCTCGATCATCTCATCGATATCGTCGTCCAACCCCACCTCCATCACGTCGCCATCCATGTGCATACCACATGTGTCTGAGTTGACATCGCTACCACCAGAAACCGCCATGAGAATCTGCACCGGTGAAATCACTCCCTTCACCTTGTTGTCATCACCGAGTACGACTAGAATTCCACGGCGTAGCGCAACCAGCTTTCCGGCTGCATCTGCTAGCGTGTCGTCCATTCCCACAGTATCATGTTCATCGGTGAGCACGAGGTCGCTCACCTGTACGTCGTTAGACAATATCACACCTCATCCAGAGTCCCTGCGCTTCAGTTCTTAGAACTGTTGTATTGCCTTTCAGTCATTGACACTTCACTGACTACATCGACCGACCATCTGCTTCTACTCGCCCGCTACCGGAGAATCATCCACATTGTGCCCTTTCGAACCTCAATCGACCCGTCGACTTCAAGGCAGGTTCAACGCGCCTGCGTCCCTGAGGTAAGGTGATGGGACCTCGGCGCGCAGTTCGTTTAGTTCCGTTAGTGCTGTTGCTGATGTTGGTCGGAGGACTGCTCCCGTTGACGCCCCTGAGCGGGTCCGCTGACGCTCAGGTCACATGCTGTGATGCGCACACGTACGACTTCTTACTCATCGGAGCGGGAGACGACGGCAAGCTCTCTCCATTCGCTGCCGACCTCGGTGATGAGCAAGAGACATGGGTGAACCAATCCACTCCCGAGAAGACTGAGATCGCCAAGTGGCAGATTTCAGGGATGGTGGCCGGTGACTATCCGGAGAAGGACTGGAGATTCGAATTATCCTACGAGGTCGAGAACGCTGCCGGAATGCAAGCGAATGCCACCGTTGAGATTCGTATCGGTGACCAAACCTACGAGGCTGGAACATGGACCAACCCGACATATTCTCCGGGGACGGGTGTCATCGAAATCGATGTGACCATTGACGCGGGAAGAATTTACTCGACAGGTGATGTGGTAATCGTTACCTTCAGTGTCGAGACACTGATTTTCAACGCACCTGGAGATGATGCGGGAGTCCGCTTCGTCTGGGGAACTGAGGAGAATCGAGGATTCATCTCTGTCGAGTTGCCATTGTTCGAGATGAACTGGCAACCACCAATAGTTCAGGGGCACGTGGTCAACTTCCCAGTCGTGCTGCGCTCTGGATTCGGCCAACAGATGTGGGACAAGACGCTGGTAGAGTTCCGCGTCGATGGTGAGCGGGTCAGCACGGTGATTGCCACAACACACCCTGACGGAGTGCAGGCGATTCTCACCTGGGAGGCTCCCGCTTCGGCTGAGGACGGAGTCTACACAGTGAACCTCACACTCAGAATCGACCCGGAGCAAACAATCCCATTCGATAGTGGGATTCAGTTAGCACTCACCTTCGGTGACAACGGAGGAGCCGTGATTGGGATGTTCCCGCCAGCCGAACCGCTGCGTAGCGGCGGTTCGGAACTCAACGTGAACATTGACGCTGAGGTAGATGGTGGAGACCGGTTGCGGCGGATGGTAACCATTGAGTTCAGTGGACCAATGGCGCAATGGGTTCGCTGGGGACTCGATAACATCGGCAATGATAGCCTCGACAGTATCTCCATCTGGCGCGATGTCTCGCCGACCAGTTCCACTGATGCAGTTCACAACAACCAGCAGATTGACGATGCCGAAATCCAGGCGCTCGAATCTCATCTCTCTGGTCGCGCCTCATCCTTGCAGGAATTCCTGTTCGACGGGCTGATGCTCGAATCGGAGGGGCTTCTAGGTGTACGTCCGGTGGAAGCAGCCGCGTCGCCGAGCGTTAGAATCAATCTGAACGGAGAGCGCGGCTTCAGTTCGACAAAGGCAACCATCACCATCGATTTGCTTGAGAACATCCACGTGGGCAAGAAAATGATACTGTTCGATACCTTCGTTCGCGTTCAGCCCTCTGCCACCCCGTTCTGGACGACAGTGAATCTAGAGGCGCACCTGCACACCTCAGCAATGCTGGGGTGTGCCGCCGTAGATGGTATGGGAGTTGATTACACCCACAACAGGGTGCTGGTGACCGAGCGCATCGAGGTTACACAGCAGACGCTGACCAGTGACGGTGAACTGGGTGATTTCTCTGTGATGTTCGTGTTTGGCAGCGTGGCACACAGCCCGCTGCTGTCGTTCATTGAATCGCTGACTCTTCTTGTGGGTGTGATTATGTTCGCTCGGTTACTGACTCGCGGTAAGTCTCGCACCGGCATTTGGCTCAGTCTGCCCGCGCTGCTCGCTGTCTGGCTGGTTGCATACATCCTAGCCCTCCCGCTACCATTCCTACTCAGTGTCGTGGGTGCCGCCGGACTGCTGCTACTCATGATCGCATTCGTAACTCCACGGACGCTTGACGAGGAATCGTTGCTCGATGCGCTTGACGCGTTCGCCACGATTATTCCCGGCAGAGGGAGACGGCGACGACGTCTGCCCGTCGTTCCAGTGGTCATCTGTCCTGCCTGCTCAATGCGCAACCCAGTCGCGAGCGATGAGCGGCCCTATCGGATGCCCTGTGGTGGCTGTGGTGCGCGCCTGCGAATCGATTGAAGACCGGCAGAAGGCGTTTGAACCACGGCGGTCTGCGGACTACGATGCACTCGTTGCTTGAGACCGAGCCGTTCGAGATGTTAGCGCCTGTTCTGCAAGCTGCAGCCAGTGGACTCCGTTCCAATTCGCCGATAAACTTGGAAGCTGAGGCGACGGTTGTCGGCGCTCTGGCCCTCTCCCATATCGAGGCAGCCCTCCTAGATGCAGAAATTCCATACAGAAGGCGTATTCCATCTCGCGATGGTCAGGCATCATCTACAATCATCATCACTGAGGATTCATCCCAAGAAGAACCGAATCCACTTGAATCCGAGCCATTCAGATTGAATCTCACACCACTCATCGTACAAGCACTCCACAGCCATGATGGTAAATCTCATTCAGGCACCCTGTCACCAGTAGCGCAAGCGGCAGCACTAGCTGCCGAGATTGCTCCAGATGGCAGACGTGTACGCATGCTGCGCCCTTGGGTGCTTGCTGGGAACTGGCTTTCAGACGCCCTCGACACCTCGTATGACCCGGTCTACAGCAGGCTGCGCGACCATCTACGAGATGAGGGGACATTTCGCGTTGTGCCACTCCCATCTGTGACCAAATCGGATGCAGCCCTTCTACCAGAAATAGATGAGGAGCGTCTGTCAGCCACCAAGGATTCGTGGCAAGGAATGGACGAGCAGCAACGGGCAGAGGCTCTCTCAGAGATTGCTGCGCCCGAGGTGTTCAGCGGATCTCTGGGTACCGCTCGCTTAGAAGAACTGATTTGGCACAGACTGATGGTCTCAAACCGTCCATGTGATCTGCATTCGCAATTATCCAGCCTGCAGACAGCATTCTCAGAGAATCCTATCGAAGCGGTCAACAGCAGCATCGACCAACTGCTTTCTACAGGAGAGGTGGAATGAACCACCTTATTCAGTCGACGATGAGGCGGATCTGGTCCCGCTTGTAACGCCAATCAGTGGGCATCCGACCTATGCCGATGTGATAGCGAGCGATTCGGCGAATCTTCGATTCAGTGAGTTCTAACTGCCTGCGGTTATGCAGATCCTTGCGATTCTGCTCTAGGTGATCAACGAGCCGGAGGGCCTTGCGCATCAGGTTCATCAATTCATCAGGAATTTTCGGAATCCTTTCATTGTCAACCAGCACGGCGGCCACCCTCTTATTGAGCAGCAGGCGGACGTTGGGAACTGCGTGCTGGTCACGTAGAATGGTGCCAATCATCGCTGACGAGTTACCATTGTCATGCAAGTCGCAGATGAGTTCTTCCACCTTCTTTTTGTCTTGCTCCGACCACTCTGGGACTTCAGACAGGAGAGGGCGCGTAGAACCTGAGGAGCCTTTGCCACCACTGTGCATTCTAGCCATGATATCTCCTCAAGCGACCCGCCGACCTGCTCCCCCTTCATAACCGCTACGCTGCAAGGATGGATGCTCCTAGTGCACCCTATGTCCACTCACAGCCGATGCTTTGCGCGGGCGAGCCTGCCGGGGGAACCGGAGTACTCCCACGTAGAGGCGAGTGAGCGGGCTGAGCCGAGCAGGTTGCCGTCGCGCATTATCAGGAGGTCATCACCGACGCGAATATCACCCTCGATGCTGTCAACCATAGGTCCGAACACGTCACCCTTCCAGTCGGGGCCAGGATTCAGGTGAACGCGACTGAGAGTACGCGTCTCCTCTAGTAAAGGAAGGCTCGCTTTAGCGAATGCGAAGCGGCCAGCGCGCGGATGCCATTGCGCGTACTGCTCATCTGCGATGAATATCTTCCAATCAGGTGGACGGCCGACAACCTTGGCATCAGCTAACCATTGGTCAGTAGCGAAGAGCCAGCGTGATAGAGAGCGAAACTTGTCGAGCAGGTGCTGTCGTTCACTCATGCGCTCTCCAGGATGATAGCGCTCAGCGGCTTCATCACTCGCCTGCTGCAGTCGGGCGAGCGCTGCCTCTGAACCAGCAGACTCCCCTAGGCGGGTGTCGATGACTTCGACATCGGCAACGATGTCGATTCCCGAGTGGTTGATGACGAGTTCGTAGCCGACCCGAGACACCAGTGCAGACACAAGGCGATTGATTTCGGCCAACTCTGATGAGGTCCAGTCACCGGTGACAGGAATGTCGTAATGCGCAGCTGGCCAGAGGTCCTCGAGTTCACGGGGTACTAATCCAAGGGGAGCCGTGACCATCACCTCGTGTATGTTTCTCTTCGTCAATGAACGGCGAAAACGTCGATGTGAGTTTGACAACCGATACGGTTTACGTTCGCTACAAGGGAGCAGTGCTAGCACCTTCGACTGCGTCGAGGGAGGGGTGTGGTCATTCTCGATGCGTTGTGACCAGTCAGCGATGAGCGCATCGTCCATGCTTGTAGCGGAATTACATCGCCAACGCCTACCATCTGCCACTTTACTCGCCAGTGGAGGCTGGGGGAGAAGTGAGAGAGCCTGCTCATCCTCTGCTGACAGTTGCTCGCGCTCCGCTGCTGACGCTCCTAACGAGGCTCGCATCAGGCGGTCATGGTTCCTGAGGTGCTCGACCAATCTAGGGCTGTTCAATGCTCGGCGCTCCACCAGTTCCCGCAGTGTACCGTCCCTAATCGCTTGGCGCACGTTAGCCAATTCATCCACCCAAGCCGTGAATTGCTTGTCCATCTCGATTGATTCCTCTAGGCTGGCATCGGCTCGACGGGGTCCTGTGGAGGTAAGCAAGGCTCCGGCTGAGGCCGCCTGTCTGCTTCGTCCTAAATCGTGCAGGTCGACTCCAAACCACGTCAGCAGAGCGAGGTTGTCCGGGCCTGACAGCCCTGGGCACCAGATCAGGGACACAGGATAGCGAGTTCGCAACACGGCGAGAGCACGTACAAGCCGCCCTGGGTGCTGCGCCAATTGCAGCGCATCGGTCAACACCAGCACTCCTGGGACTGTTTCCGAGTCTGCGAGTACCTCGTCGTGCAGCATCCGTTGCCAAGAGACCGGCATGACCTCCCCTTCCCCAGCACGGGCAAGGCCGGAGTCTGCGCTGGCAAGAGATGGCGGGAGGGTGTGACCCAAGGTGACACACCATTCAGGAGCCGGGTCCTCGAACGGATGGGCAAGCGGAGCGCGAGCGCGCAACACGAGTTCTGCTGGTAGAGAACTGGAATCGTGCGCGGAGATGAAGGGGGCCACAGCGATTGTAAGAGATTCCCCGATATCGCTGATGTCGGCTTCAGAGGCGATTAAGCAAGGGGACTGCGCCACTGACGACTTGCGATCACCCAACGCGATGATGCGAGCGTGGCGCATACGGTCCGTGACCGTGCGACCTAGGTGCTGTTCCGACACGATGCGGGCGACCTAGGCGCCGTAATTGAACGATTCTATAACCGGCGAGCGGCGCGTGCCATGCATGCGCAGCGCGACCGTGGCTTGCACAGTTCTCTGCATGCTGCTGTTATTCGCGGTGTTGTTCGTAGCCCCTCCGCAGGCCACCACCAATCCAGATAGGAGCCTCAATTCACCAATGAATGCCCAGACCATTCTCCTGAGTGACACTCAGCAGGAGGTGAATTGGACGATTGATGTGCGCAGCGGACCGTTCTTCGTGGCGGTAGACTGCTCGGCTGCAAGCAACTGCCCACAGACCACTCTGACACTTACCGAAGCGGGGGGGACCGTCCATCAGGCGACCGAAAGGTTCCGTATCGAGTTATCAGGTAATCTCAGCGCAGGCACCCACACCCTAAGCATCAGCCGTGATTCCTCCTCCGGTGACCTGTCACTGATGCTGACCACCATCTGGCTAGACCCGATGGGGGGTGAATTCCTCGATGCCCCCAATGACCTGCCGGCTCCGGGTAGCGATGCCACCAACTGGCCAATGTTGTCTGCTGTTGGTTGTGGGAACTACACTGTATGCGGTGCAATGGACAGGGGGGAAATTGGAAGTGCGTCGAGCTGGTGGAACGGAAGCCTGACAGATGTGAATGATATCGATACTCTGCTCCTCAACGGAAGTGAAGGAGACCTGTTCGAGATTGAACTGGCAGCACATTCCACCGAGATGACCATCGAAATCTGGAATCGAACGAATGACGACCTGCAGATGCTCTCGAGCAGGACCCATGGACTCGCACAACCACCTGAATCAGAGTCACGTCAGGTGTTCAGCCAACCTACGGGAGGTGAATTGTGGCTGTTCCTGATGACCGCGGGAGGTGAAGGGGGGGTGTATTCTCTGAATGTGGCGAGACATGGGGTCGACTTGGAATCAGAGTTCGGTGACCTCCCCGGAATTCCTTTCCTCTCACCTGAGCACGTCACAGGATCCCCGGCATCCGGCCACCTAGGTCATGAAGACAACGCGGGTGACATGCTCAAATTCCCGGCCGGTTCGCGCTCGAAAATCAACATCGAGTGGGCGAGCAGTGTCCCATCCGATCTCAGTCTGCATGTACACAACCTCACTTGGGAAATTTTCACCACTTATCCCTCGTCTGTCGGCTCTGACATAGATGTCATTCTGCCGGAAGGGGCGGATGGATTCGCACTCGGGTTCGACAACCAGTCTTCGGCGCTAATCTGGACTCTGCTGGCCACCGACCTTGGACCGCATGACGCGGGGTATCTTGGAGACGCCACAGACCATCATCCAACTGGCGAGGCGGACGCAACTGTGATGCAGGAATACATCGGAGCCAGTGGGACAATCTCTGGCAGTCTGGATGTAGGTGACCAGAGAGATGTATATCTCATCGAGAGAGAACTGGGATTCCCAGACCGCAGTTGGTTCTCAACCACGCTGGAATCAGAACCGGGTTGCTGCCGTGTGAGTATCGAACAACTGAACACATCAACGTACATCGGTTGGACAACGGTTGCGAGTAACTCGAGCGACTTGGTGAGCATGAGCACCAGCGTCGGCCTCGAATTGGACCACGGAAGGCACCTGCTGGTAATCGAACCGATTGACCCGGTGGGTGAGCAGGTGGATTACACCTTGCTGTGGGGCTGGGCAACTATCGAAGATGGGAACAACGATACGGATGAACAATGGCAGGATATGTCCGGAGAATTCAGGAATTTCTACATTCTCGTTGGTGTGCTATTACTATCTCCCTGGTTGTTAATCTTCTACTGGAGATGGAAAGATGGTGGAACCATCAGGCTGGAAGAACACGAGCGTAGACGGTTGCTACGCCTACGCGAACGATTGGTTGCAGCAGATGTCGATGACAGCAATGACCCGCACGCGCTTGAAGACGCACTGAGATCACTCGAGGACACAGATTGGGAGGCGCTCATCATGGAGTGGGGTGAGCCAGCAGTGCGACACCTGACTGAGGGTATCGATCTAGCCTGCTGGCGATTAGAGAGTAGTGCTGAATTGGTGCGGCTCGCCGTCGGAATCAGCGTCGGGTCGGAGTCATGGACCCTTGCAGCTCTACGCTTCCAGGCGGTAGAGGGAGCGGAATGGATAGTAGGTACAGTCGTGCCCGAGGCTATGATTGAAGATGACGAACTGTTCCTAGGAGAACTGGTGGCGAACACCGAACGATTCCTGCGCGTGGACCTTGAAGGCAGCGCTGACGGATTAGACATTCATCTATCCGGATTGGTTGGTGGTAATCCAATCGCCGCAATTCCGACACATGCAGTGATGCTCGAGGAAGAGTGAACGACTTCAGCGGTTGCGGCGCCTTTCCTGAGCTTCACGACGAACCTCGTCCTCGACATCATCATCAGAGATGCTCAACCCATCTCGCAATGCTTCTACCTGCTTCTTGATCTCCTTGGACGGCTTCTTGGGAACATGCAGTTTCAGCAGCACGGTGATGTCCCCTCTACCTCTTCCTCGCCTGTGCGGTAACCCGCGTCGACTGATGAGCAGTGTATCCCCCGGTCGTGAACCGGATGGGACGACTATGTGCAGCGGTTCACCATCGACGTGTGGTAACTCGACCGATGTGCCAAGAAGCAGTTCAGGATACCCTAGCGGCAGTGCCATCAGTAGATCGGCACCATCACGCTCGAACCACTCATGGTCGTCGATGGTGAGTTGAATGTAGAGGTCTCCAGGCCGGCCACGACCACCTTGTGCCGGCTCACCCTTCTCTGACATACGCAGACGAGTCCCGTCAAGTACACCCGGAGGAACATTGAATCTGAGCGTCCGGGGCATTTTTTGGCGTCCATCACCGCGACATGCAGTGCATGGTTTGTCGATAATTCGTCCATCACCTCTGCAATGTGGGCAGTCTGTGACCATCTGTTGCAGGAACGGACCAACCTTGCGGCTCTGCGTGAGTCTTCCCTCGCCACCGCACGGCTGACAAGAGCTGATGGCATCAGGACTGGCAGCACCGTTGCCCCCACACTCATCACACGCCTCCATGAGTTCGACCTCTACCTCACGTTCACCGCCCTCTTGGACCATCTCGAAAGGAATTCGATGGTTTAGAAGCACGTCATGACCGCGGTTTACTCGCGGACCTCTTGAGGATGCGCCGGAGAAGAAATTCGAGAATATCGACTCAAAACCGCCGTTGAACAGATCATCCATGGAGATATTCACCCCTTCGAAGCCACCAGTGCCGAACGGATCCCCCCCCGGCTGTTCGTGTCCGAACGTATCGTATCGGCGGCGCTGATCGATGTTCGACAAGACTGCGTAGGCTTCCTGGATCTCCTTGAAGCGTGTCTCGGATTCAGGGTCGTCAGGATTCTTGTCTGGATGATTCTTTCGCGCCAAAGAGCGGAAGGCGTCCTTCACATCCTTGTCCGACGCATCGCGACCAATTCCTAGAACCTCGTAATAGTCCCGCTTGGTCATCAGTGGTTCACCGGCCCGCGCTGCCCGGCCGACCGTTTTCAACACAGCGACAGTGGAGTGCCGATAAGAATCGCTGTGAGCACATGCTCAGGTGAGCAAGGCACTGCAATTAGAACAGTAATCTCTGTTTAGTGAGTTACGCGTACCACAGTCTAGGCAGAACTTCGTCTCCTTGCCTACGTCGCTTCCACCACCTGTCGAAGCCGCGAGAGCCGACATATCGGAATCAGCCTCTACCGTTGCTCCCGCCGGGTCCTTGCTCCCACCGTAGATTTGCTCGTATTCCTGAGGAGATGCGGCCTTAGGTTCGGGTTTCGGCTTTGGTTTCGGCTTGGCGGCCACCGGTGCTGGCGCCGCCGTCTCCTTCACCTTCTCCTTCCGAGCGGCATCCTCCTCTTTCAGGGATTGCTGAAGGTTCGCATCGACATTGGCTGGACTGGCAGCTTGTCTGCGTGCGTGCTCCAGGTCAGATTCGGCCAGAGCGGTCATCGGATCATCCGACTCATCCCCAGACATACGACCGGTGGAACGACGCACGTGCTCCTCTTCAGACAGCATTCGCACCTCTGTTAGGGGCTCATCATCTTCCGGAGAATCTGACATCGAACGCCCTGCCAGTTCATCGGTGCGCTTTCCGCGATCTCTGCCAGCATCGTCATCAGAAGCCGTGTATCCCTCCGCATCACGCTCGAGCGCAATCATGGCGGAATCCGCTTTTGTCCATAGGCCGCGGTCCTCGGCTGTGTATGCTTTCCTTAGACCCTTGATGCTCTTAGCACGGAAGAACTCGTGGTCGAGAATCTTGCGCGAGCGACGGAATAACACTAATCCGAGCCCCAGAGCGACGAGGTACATCAACACCTTCTCCCATGTCAGATTGACGTAGACACTGGCGGCTGGGATGATGGAGTGCAAGATGGCAACTATGATTGCCGGGGTGACGAGCAACGCCCACGCGGTCAATTCGTTCTTCGGCTCCGCCATGCGTACCGAACGCTTCGACGCCACGGTTCCCGTTCAATGTTTGGTGCCAACGGATGGCAGCACCGAGTCCGAGGATGTCAGTTTACACGGTCCTTGGGAGCGCGGCCCTTGCGGATGAGACCATCCAGCAGACCGATGGAGAATGTGGTGTGAAGCAGAAACAGCATCAATGGCATCCCCAGCAGCAGAGTGGGTTGCTGCCGCGTGACCGATTCAAACAGGCCATGAAGTGAAATCACCACGGCATAAGTAAGCGGAGGAATCAACCAGACGGGCACATCGGTGAGCCCGAGGCCAGTGAACTTCAGACCAGTACAGCAAAGGAACAGAGTGGTGAGCAGCCCGACCCATGGAAGGAACTCCAAGAAGGAGGCCCTCCGAGGTGCTATGCGAAGGTGTTTCATACGCCAGAATCCGTAGCGATGGCCAAATTTCAGCCACCCTCCGATGGTTCTTCGCTTCGCCATGCGACAAGATGAGGCGTCGGAGCGCCACAACTCCCATCCTAATTGCTCGAGCCGGTGGTTCAATTCCGAATCCTGCGTAGTGATGAACCGCTCATCCCAGCCATCCGCCTCATCGAGTGCTCCTCGTCGGTAGAGAGTGAATGGGGGGACGCGCGTTCGCTCGCGTCCGCGAAACTGAGCGAACTGGCCCCTGCCGCTGGCCATTGGATTCTGCAAGGTGGCCTCCACCCACTGGCCAACCAAACTCAGATTCTCATCGGATTCCCGAACAAGAGTGCCTATTCCCGCTAATCGCCGCCCTTCCTGCGATAACTCGGACTCCAGGTCCAACAGGTCCGCCACCCGGCGACTCAGGTGGTTCTCGGGCACCCACACATGGCCAATCATCTCCAGAACGAGTTCAACCTCGCTCGGCATCCCTGCAAGGCTCAGGTTGCGCGCGTGGGGTACGAACCTGTCGGGATTATCCAGCAGCACGACTCTGGGCCCTCCTGCTGCTTCACTCTGTGCTGCCAATCGCTTCACGATATCACGTGTGCCATCGCTGCTCCCACCATCAACGACTTGGATGAGATGTTTGTCCGCTGGCCAATCCTGAGCGATGAACGATGCGAGGCAACGCTCGAGGTGATCGACCTCCTGCCACACCGGGATGACAGTCGCTACCAGAGGATGTTCCGCCACGCGCTTCGGCGATGCTGCAGGCAGACCGGTTGTGAAGATTGTCACTGAGCAGTAGGCAGGATTCATCATCAGGGGGGGACTCGGATTCACCGAGGTCGGGTGATGGTCACTGTAAGCGTGGAGACGGAACTGGCACCCACTGACAACACCGGACTGGTGCGCCGGGCCCTGTTGAAACTGTTTCCCGACTCCGACATGCCCGATGCAGTTTCGGGAGATGTATTCCCAACTTCGATGTCAACGAGTGTGCTGTGTGTGAGTGATGTGGAACTGACACGGCTACAGGAACGATTGCAGGAACAGCGCATCTGCGACACGGCACTCGATGCGATGGCGTTCGCACTCGATACGGATGGCCAGAGCACCTGCTTCTCAATCTCA
>CAXEUS010000059.1:0-2047 GCA_963999385.1 uncultured Candidatus Poseidoniales archaeon
CATCACCTTGCCCATGCCGGCTGACAATTCAAACTTGCACCCAGCCGGTGTTATGTCACTACAGCGACCGCTAGTGCCGATATGACCCACTCAGGGAGGGTTATCCTCCCTGAGGGGTTGTTCGCTGAACTTACCGCTCATCGCGTGCGGATGAACGAGTTGTCGCCCTGCATGTCCCAGTTAGAACCGTCAGGGGCCAGATAGACCGTGCCTCCGGTCTCGCCGGTGATGTAGCTGCCACCGGGTGGGAGAGCAGTGTAGTCAGATGCGGCGCCAAGTGGTGGTGCGCCACCAGCCATCAATGACGGGTCTGCACCCCATGAGATGCTGGGCTCTTCGGAGCGGCCACCGCGGATGAGCATCAGGCCGAGCGTGATGGCGACAATCATCCCGATGATGGCAGTTACCAGAATGGCAATCATCGTCGTCGAACCGGTCAATCCACTCGAACCGGTCTCTGTACCAGATGTCGTGCTGTCGTCTTCCTCTACCTCATCTACAGGCCGTTCCTCGGTGATGACGTACTTCGGGTCATCTACCGTTTTACGGTCGAATCCATCCTGATCGACTGCCTCTACCCAGTAGGTGATGTAGTCGTGGAACAACAGTCCGGCAGTGGATGATGTCTTCGTGGCGGTGAAGTTGAACCCACTCTCGAGTTGCTGCTGAGTAAGTTGCTCATCGCCGAAGTCAGTGCAGATGCCTGTGTCTGAGTTGCATATCTGCCAAGACAATTGGATGTCGCTGAGTTGATCGGCACCATGGTAACTGAGCGTCACCGACGGGGTGTCTCCCACGTAGAGGTCGGTTGCCTCCTCCATGAGGTCACCCGATTGGGCATTATCTGACCATACCAGTGGCAGGACATCGATGATTTCGATGTTGACGTAGTAACTGTTCTCGGCGCCGTGTGCATCCTCTACGACGATAATCAGCGTGTGCGTTCCAGTGTCCGCCCAGCGAGCTGTGAGTAGCCCGTTAATCGGATTGTAGTACGAGCCAACATACCAGGTGTCGCACACCGCGGTGACGAACATTAGGTCGACCTCGTCGTCGATGTCCACTAGATTGGCGCTCACATTGAAGACGAACTTGCCCACTTCTGCATCATCGGGGTCGGCGGCCTTCAGGCGCACATTGGAAAGTGACGAGACGTCGAGCACGGGTGCATCGTTGACGTTGTCTACGATTACCATCAATTCGGCGTCGGTGTAGCGACCATCGGCATCCGTAGCACGCAGAGTGACTGTGGTGCTACCGAAGTTGTCATCGTCCACAGAGCGGATATTCAGTGTGTGTCCACTGACCGTTGCTTCGACCAGTGTCGGATCATTGATAGTGACTACAGAAACTGTCAGGCCCATTCGGTTTGCCTCTTCTCCACTCTCATCGGTGTCCGAGAGATACTCGGTGAGCATCAGAGAAGTAGAGCCACCCTCGTCGAAGCTGCGCGATGGCAACTGCGCCCAGCGCGGTGCGCCGTTCTCGATGACTACCACACTGAGTGAGGCCTGGACGGTGTCCTCGGGGTCAGTGATGATCAGTTGTAATCCCTGTGCGATGACCTCGTCCTGTGTATTGCGAGCAACCTCACTGAATTGCACCTCGATGACCTGCGATGCCGGGTACCATCCCATGAATGCGGGGTTGTTGGAAGTGATTACCAGTTGGCTGAGTGGAGTCTCAGCGTCGCACACCAAGCCACGCATGTCAATCTGCTCGACCATGTCCACCTTCACCATCGGCTGTCCAGGATAATCTGGACACGAACCTGGAATCTCGCCGGGAGGTGTGTTCGGATTGACCACTGTCGGCAGGCCATTCATCAGTGTGAAGGCACCCACCCAAGTCGGTGACCAATCGCTGTCCTGACTGCGTGCGTCCGTGACCATGGCGCGCACATCGTAATCACCGCTGGAAGCGCTGTTCGGTGGTGTGACGGTGAATACCAGTTGCTCGTATCCTGTGCCGTTGCCGATGAGGGTCGGATTACCCACCCAGTCATCTGACCAAAGGTTCTGCCCGCTCGGAGTAACCTCCAGAACAC
>CAXEUS010000060.1:0-6030 GCA_963999385.1 uncultured Candidatus Poseidoniales archaeon
AGACAGAGCAACGGCTCCGAGCCATCCTTGATCTGACCTCCACGAGCAGAGAATTGAATTCCATTTTCGCGAGCGACATCGACCAATCCGATTCCATCGGTGGCGGCACCCCGCCAACCGTGTCCATCGTGCAGCATCTGGTTCACGCACGCAATCTGCCGCGCCTCTCCGTACAGTTCAATCGATGAGTCTGGTGAGACCATGTGCTTCAGCGGGGTCGTGAGAGACATCCAGAACTCCCTTCGTGGCGGCTCAGCGCCCCGCTCATCCCTCCGCGAGTTCCCTCGATTACCCGAATCGGAGACCGCCATCGCCTCGTGCAGTGCAACTGTGTCGATATTCTTCAACACCTCAAGACGAATGTCCTCGCCGCTTTCCCTTAGATGGGACGTCACGAACTCGAACATAGCTGGTGTTAGCGAATGATGCACTGGATGGCCGGCGACCACTGCACGAATCTGAACCATTCAGTCACCTCACTCCCGTCGTGGCATGAAGGAGAAAAGGGCACCGTTCAACAGTTGGGGTGCCGTGCGTACGCACCCGTCGGTGAACGATAAGAAGAGCAGAACCGGCCGTAGGCCGGCTAACCTTCTCTGAATGCTTGAATACGGTACGGGTCACGGACGGGTGATGCCAAGCGACCATGACATTGCTTCTGCGGCAGAATTGCTGCCTATCGAAGAGGTCGCCTGGAAGCTCGGTCTGGGCGTCGAAGAGTTGCTGCCGTGCGGCGATGCGATGGCAAAGGTTCGCTGGGAGGCGCTCAAATCACGCTTCAACGGACCACGCGGCAGTTTGGTGCTCGTGACCTCGGTGAGCCCCACTCCATATGGAGAGGGGAAGACCGTCACGACGATTGGCCTCAATCAAGCGCTCAATCGTCTAGGAAGGTCAGCAACGTGTGTAATTCGAGAGCCGTCGATGGGTCCCGTGTTCGGCATCAAGGGGGGCGCGGCGGGTGGAGGGTTGTCGCAAGTACTTCCGATGGAGAATATCAACCTCCATTTCACAGGTGACATACACGCCGTCACCAGTGCGCACAATCTCTGCGCGACACTCATCGACAATCATCTCCACCATGGAAACGAACTCGGAATGGACACCTCCAGAATTCTCTGGCCAAGAGTACTCGACCTCAATGACAGAACACTCAGAGAAGTGGCGATTGGACTTGGTGGAGCCGTAAACGGGCTCGCTCGCGAAGAGCGATTCGACATCACAGCGGCAAGTGAGGTGATGGCGATTCTGACACTGGCCACGGACTATGCTGACCTGCGCCTACGACTGGGAGAGATTGTGGTAGCGCAGGCATTGGATGGACGACCTATTAGAGCAGAGGAAATAGGGGCGGCCGGACCAATGGCTCTGTTGTTGCGCGAAGCGTTCCTGCCGAATCTCGTCCAGACTCTGGAGGGTGATCCAGCGTTCATCCACGGCGGGCCATTCGCGAACATTGCGCACGGCAACTCGAGCATCATCGCAGACCGATTGGCACTCTCGTTGGCGGACTACGTCATCACCGAAGCAGGATTCGGCTCAGAGATGGGTGCCGAAAAAGCGGTGCACATCAAAGCCATGGCTAGTGGAGTCCCTCCCGATTGTATTGTTCTGAACGCCACCGTGAGAGCAATGAAACTGCACGGAGGCGGGCTCGGAACGAGTGGCGGTAAGAGGCCGGATCCAGTGAAGATGGCGGAGGAGAACGTAGACGCAGTCAAACTAGGAGCTTCGACCAACTTGGCGCGCCACGTGCGCAACATGAAGCGATTCGGATGCCCGGTAGTCGTCTCAGTAAACCGATTCGAAAGTGACACTGACGCCGAGATTCAAGCCATCCTCGATCAGGCGAACGAGTCAGGTGCCGAAGCAGCGGTCACCTTCGAAGGTCACCAGAAAGGTGGAGCAGGTGGGGCAGATTTGGCTGCGGCGGTCACTGAAGCCTGTCAGGACCATCTGGCAAACGGCAGGCCGTTCCACCCATTGTTTGATCCGGGAATGTCGGTGTTGGAGAAAATTCTGCGTATCGCAACGAGGATGTATGGGGCCGAATCAATCGATCTGCGCAAACGGGCGCAGAAGGACCTCGATCGCATCGAGAATTGGGCATACGGTAACATCGCTGTCTGCATGGCGAAGACCCAGTACTCGATGAGCCATGTTCCGCATGAATTGGGCTCACCCAACGCGTTCACGCTCCCGATACGCGAACTACGACTGAACGCAGGTGCAGGATTCGTGGTCGCTGTGTGTGGCAGCATGATGACCATGCCGGGATTGCCAGAGAGACCAGCAGCCATGGACATGGACATGGATGAAGACGGCAACCTCACCGGAATCTTCCGTTGACCGATGACCAAACACGCGTTGCCTTCAAATCGAATAGAGATAGGGCAGCCCCTATGAGAGGCATTGCCGCTCTGGCAGTCCTGCTGCTGCTATCTGTGAGCCTCGGCGGATGCGTGGGTGGTAATTCAGACGCCTCAGATGTCGATTTGGATGGAGACACCTTCATTCCTGATACAGAAGATAACCAGACTGGACCACCACCGGAATCCGAAGATGACCTTGCTGAAGATTGCCTCGGCAGCCATCAGAATCTGGCCCAGCACATCCACCCCTATCTCACACTGACCATCAACGGCACCTCGTTCGGCGCCCCCGAGGATGTCGGAATTGACACAGAGGTATGCCCAGGAGGGATGCATGTGGTACACACCCATGACAACTCCAGCAAATTGCACGTAGAGACTCACGAGCCTGCAAATGTCTCTCTCGACGTGTTCTTCCACATCTGGGGCATGCAGTTCGATTCCAGCAGGTTGGACAAATATCACGTGAACGAGACCCTGGAACTAGTGATGGAGGTCGATGGTGTTGTCAGCAACGAGTGGGGTAACCATGTGTTCAGCGACGGCGAGCAAATCGAAATCATCTTCCGTGAGCGGGCTTAGTTTCCTTATCTGGTCGTGTGGTTGAAGAGCCATCGGTGGCGAGCCGCGTCCACCCAGAGGGGTCCAGATGCGTCTGTTGAAGCGGTCGGATGAGGCGAAGCGCCTACGCGTTGAGCATGAGGACGACCTATGGACACTGGCTCAACTTGGGCGGAAGGGCAGGTCGGCAGGAATGCTCTCCTGGAGAAGAGATGCGACCACAGGTACTCAGGAAGGGGGTCGGGCCAAGTCGGCGGAGCGGAAACCGATGTGGATTGTGCTCGAGATCGAGACCTGCGAATTCCATCCATTCTCCGACCAACTGCGGCTACACGGCGTGATTACCGAGGCACCGGTAGACAGAGGTTCACACCACACTCACACGGTCGGCGTCGGTGACGATGTCGAACTGTCCACCGACGGCGGATGGCCCAAGGAAGACGAGCAACTTCTGCGCGATGCCTCGCGAGCGGGCGGGCGGGCGCGCGCTGCAATCATCGTGGTAGAAGGTGACGAGGTGCTACTCTACAAGATTACCAACTACGGTATGCGGGACATTTCGCAATTCACACTCAGAGGTGGAGGTAAGCGCGAGGCGAAGCCGACAAAGGTGCGCGATGCCTTCCTGAAACGAGCCGCCAGCGAGAGCGCGCTCGTACTCGGTGAGGAACTACCTGTGGTCATCTGCGGCCCAGGAATGACTCGGAAGCAGTTTGCCAATCTTCTGCGCGAAGCGGGGTGTGAACAACCAACCCTCAATGTTGCAACCAGCATCGGAGGGAGGGCCGCTGCCAACGAAGTACTCGCCCAAGGACTCGCCGATGAATTGCTCGGAGAGAGCTCCATCGCCAAGCAGGTCAGCCTGATTGAGGACGCTATGACGCGCATCGCCACTAACGGAGCGGTCGCCTACGGCCCCAGCCAACTCACCGCTGCTCAAGAGGCGAACGCCATCGAGACGCTAGTAATCGTAGCCGACCTGCTCAGGGACACAGAAGCCAACATTGCAGGCAGATCTTGGTCTCACTTCGCGGCGGGTGTGACCGGTGGAGGGGGAGAACTTGTGCAAGCGTCTACCGACCATGATGCGGGGCAGCAACTTGTTGGCATGGGGGGCGCGCTCGCACTGCTCCGTTGGAAGATTGATGATTGAGTCGACGACGGATATCAGCGGAACGGTTCGTACCATGCTGAGACCGGGTCATACCACTCACTGACCGGATCGGACCAGGACCTAGGTACTGGGCTATCGTGATCATGCTCAGCATACTGAGCTATTCCTTTGCTGGTGAACTCTCCGGGATTGACACCGCTGACGAATTCCTGCGCACTAACGCCCCGAGCGAATTCATCCGAATCATAGGCGTCGCCGAACTCCTGGGCAGATATGCCCTGCATGGAAGGATGGGTCCCCTCTGGTTGTTTGCCGATAGGCTGTATGGCTGTGTCTGGGTTGTCCATCTTATCAGTCACAAACTCTAGCCAAGCCACACCCTTGGAGGTTGGCAGCAACGGGCTGAATCCTTGTGCAGTCTGCTGGGATATTGACTGTTGATTCTTAATGGAGTAGGAGATAGTGACTGAGATCCCAAGCAAGAGCATTAACCCGGCGACGACGAACAACTGCCAGATTCCCATATCAACCGCGATATAGAATATGAATACAGAAAGCGCAATAATCTGATGGCCGGGATTCTTCTCCTTGTCTGCCATTGCCTGCCGCTGGTGCCCGAACCAATTGAACTTGCTGCGGCCGAGTGTTGATGCCGAATCACTGCTTCCCCCTACTCATGAGTGGCCCGCCTGGACGCATCGTCTGCTTCGGCGAGGCCATGCTACGGCACTCCCCCAATCCTGAGGGATGGACTGGCAGAACGGTCATGCTCGATGGATCTGCACATGCAATAACACCCGGTGGCGCCGAATACAACGTGGCCTGTGCGCTCTCCCGACTCGGTAGGGAGGCGACGTGGGTGTCAGCCGTCCCTGAGGCGGGTGCCGACGAGGTTCTGGGGCCTGCGATAAATGCAGGAGTGAACCTCGAGTTGGTCGAATCTGCACACATGCTCGGCACCTACCGCGTCATTCCTAAGACAGCGAGCGTCGAATACGACAGGGAAGACTCAGCCTTTGCCCACCTCGAGCCCGGCGCCATCGACTGGCGTGCGCGGCTCTCCGGCGCCCGTTGGCTGGTCGTCTCCGGGATTACACCCCTGTTGGGAGAGGGACCGCTTGCCAACTGGTCGGCGGCACTCACCTTCGCGGAACTAGAAGGCACCATGGTCGCACTGGATCTGAACCATCGACCCCAACTCGGAACATTCGAGGAACTGTGGGCTAAGATAGAGCCGAGACTGCGCCAGATCCACATGCTGGTGCTCTCGCCTTCAGCGCTTGAGACGCTGGCCGGTGAGGCAAACGAGCGAGCCGTCGAGGATTTGCGAAAACGCTGGAATCTGCCCTACGTCGCCTGCACTTGGAAGCAGGAACACGGTGACGGGCATCAGTCAAGGTGGAGTGTGCTGGCACATCCACAGGGGATTGGCTCAAGCGAGGCGCGTCCGGTCACCCACAGCCCGGTAGAACCCCTCGGGGGAGGAGATGCATGGTTGGCTGGGGCTATCGATGGACTCATCGATGGTCTAGAAGCCGAGGACGCCTGTCATCGCGGTGATTTGCTTGCATCCTTGACTCAGAGAACGTTCGGAGACCTCGGTGGAGTAACCAGAGAACAATTATCACGCTGGGAATCCATTGAAGGTCGGTGCGACGTCACCGGGACGGGGTGAGCAGGTGTCATTGGAGTGGACGCTCGAGCGAATCAAGCGGGCCGGTTTCATCGCAATTCTCCGTGGACAGGAGCCCACTGAACTGGTTCAGAGGGGGGTGGAACTGGCCGACGCGGGCGCGCGCGCGCTCGAGGTCACACTCGACAGCACCGATGCATCCTGGGTATTCCAGATGCTGCGCGGACAACTCGGAGAAGAGGTCCTCATGGGAGTTGGCACCGTGATGCACGCAGAAACTGCACTTCGCTCCGCTGCTGAATGGGGAGCTGAGTTCGCCCTCTCACCAATCCAACCAGAAGGAATGGTGG
>CAXEUS010000061.1:0-10307 GCA_963999385.1 uncultured Candidatus Poseidoniales archaeon
ATCAATGGAATATCCGCGCTAAGAATCTGATATCCGCCATCATTGGAAACAAGGAGGGAGAGAAATGAGGCAAGAAATGAAGAACATACTGATTGTTGGCGCCGGAGGCATCGGCAGCCAACTGATTGACGAACTCGTGCCGGCGTTGACTGCAGGTGCGCTCGCAGAACGCCTCGGCGGCGTCCGCGTCCACCTGATGGACAGTGACCGAGTCGAGGAGGCGAACCTGTCGCACCAGCGCCACGAACCGCGCATGGTCGGCCGCCTGAAGGTCGACTCGCTCGCTGAGCGACTGGCCCCGTTCCTGTCACCCGCCCTCACCATCATCGCGCACGGCGAGAACCTGCGTCGGGCGGAGCAACTTGAGGGATACGACCTTGTTGTTGTCGCCGTCGACAGGCCCGCGGCCCGTCTGCTAACCCACGCGCATGCGAGCGAATGGCTTGACCTGCGTTGTGGTGGTGATGGTTACATGGCGCTCGATGACGAGACCGAATCACAACTAATCACGCTGATGACCTCGAATGATCAGCCGCCCGCCTCCTGCCAGCAGGAGGGCGCTGTTGAGAATGGTAACATCGAGATGGGTTATGCCCTGGCGGCTGCCCATGGAGCGCAGTGGGTGGTTCAGCGTCTACGTCGGGTTCTCGGAGAGCCCACACGCGCACCACCCGCCCGGATGTACTCGCTGACCTTTGGGGAACTGCAGTTCCCAGAACCCGCTCCCGTGATAGGGGGTGAGGCGTGATGGTCGGCGCAAGTCCACCTGTAGAGCCTGTACTGCATCCCACATCCATCGTGGATGCGGCGCTTGAGCGCGGGGACGTTCATTGTGATGAAGTCCGCCAGAGCCTCGCATGGCTCGGTTTGAACGAATATTGGTCCCACTTCTATGTCATATCAGAGATAGCAGGAATGGAGGTCAGCTTGCTCATTGATGCCGATGACCGCTGCTATGTTGATTGGGGCACTCAGTCCCGTGTCGGACTCAACCCACCCGCTGGCTCACGTGTACCATTCAAGGTATGGACTCATACCCACCCGAGCGGAGATCCGTACTGGTCGGTAACCGATAAGCAGACCCTTGCCATCGCTAGTGCCGCCCGTCTCATAGAGCGGGCGCTGGTGCTTGGATGCTACGCGCTGAAGCAGGCCGTCTGGAGCCTGGAGCCCACGCATGATTCCATCGCTCCTGAAGGGCCGCTCTCTCAATGGACAAATGAAGAATTCACTGTATACCCTGAACAGGAAACTCCGTGGGCGGTAGAGGTGAGCTCATGACTGACACCGTACGCGCACCGAAGGACGATGAGGAGCGTGCCCGCTTCGAACGAGCTTTGGAGCGCGGAGCAGGGATGAGTCTTGAACGCTTCATAGAACGCATCATAGGTGAGGAGCCAGATGATGAATTGGTGGAATCGATCCGCACCGCGTTACAGATGTATTCTGAGTCCGAAGAGCCCGTAGATGTGCGTAAACTGGTCGAAAACTGGCTAGCGTGGCGCATAGAAATGACATGAACAGCGCTAAACGCGTGTTTTTCGTCTGATTAAAGAAACGATACTATGCAGCACACATATTGGTTTAATTCAAATATTATGGCATTTGTAAATTAGTCGTAATTGCGTGAAGTGAATTGCATGTCTGAACAACAGCAGACCGTTGGAACACCCTTTGATGTAAGGGACCGAGACAGGTATCGCTATGCATTCGACTATTGGGCTAGGAGATACCCTGACAGTTTCTCTGCCGTGGCACCTGAACTTCTTCGGGAGGCAGTCAATGCATCCAAAGACCATGTGGAAATGGACAAGTTGGAATCATGGTTGGAAAATCAACTTCCAGAAGAGGATTTCCAGATAGAACTGAAAACGCCCAGGACTGACTTTGAGCCAGTTCCGTTTCAATATTCCAGATATGGGGTGAAGAATAGAGCCTGGATAGATACCCTCGAAGATCGATTCATCATTCAAGAAGGGCATCGGAGATGGGGTAGGGCTGTAAGAGATCAATTCATTATTCTGGGAATGATAGCCAGTGAACCCGAAGGTGTCAATCAAGGGAGAATAGTAACACATCTTGGGATTCCAGTCAATGAGGAAGCGAGTCGAAGATACGCAGGTAACATGGTTCGTGCCGCGAAGATAGCGTTGTCGAGACTTGCCAAGAAAGCAGGATTTGATGAAGATATTTTCAAACCGGCTAAGAATCACGGAGTCAATCGAATCTATGCATTTAAGGATGAGAGATTCAGAAAATTAACCTACAAATGGGTGATGTCTCTCCCTGCCGGAGAATGGATCCCAGAGCCGCTCACAGAGGAATGATTCACGAGCAGCCTGTGGTCTCACCACAAGCGTTGCACTTCAGACAGGTTCCATTTCGAGTCATCTGACTCTGGCCACAATTCTGGCAAATGTCTCCAGTGAAGCCGCGCTCGCGTGCAACCCGCATACGCTCGACATCCTCATCGACTTCTGGTTGTACGTCGAGGGTCAACTGGATATCCCGCTTCCCTCCTGACACGCGAACCACGCCATCCGGAGTCTCCTCTGGTCGGCTGATTGAGGTATATTCCAAATCCTCCTCAGATACCTGGGATAGATCGTTGCGTCCGAGATACTTGATTGCCAGTTCGCGGAAGATGTAATCTACGATACTGCTCGCCATCTTCACCCTGTTACTTCCTCCCTGAACCATCCCGCTGGGTTCGAACTTCTGGAATGTGAACGACTTCACGAACGCTTCTAGCGGCACTCCGTACTGTAGTCCGATGGACACCGCGATGGCGAACTGATTGAGCAGCGAGCGCCATGCAGCCCCTTCCTTTGAGGTAGTGATCATGATTTCACCTAGTTTGTTATCCTCAAATGTGCTTGAATTGAGATAGACTGTGTGGCCACCTAGTCGTGCCTTGAGTGTGTTCGAATTGCGTTCATCCGGGAGGGCCCGACGCACAGCGACGTAACTGTGAACGAAAGCTTCAGCGACTGGTTTCGCTTCTGCAGGTGGCAGAGGCAATTGCTCGACTGCCTGTTCGACCATATTCTGAATTGGAACCGTATCAGGTGATTCAATAATTTCCTCTGAATCATTTTCCACAAACACACTGGTGTCTACTAAGGAAGACATCAGGGGTTGTGACAACTTGCTTCCGTCCCGGTATAGCGCGCACGCCTTGTTCCCAGTCTCCCAACTACGCACATATGCGTTTTTCACGTCTCCAATGGTGACCTCAGCGGGCATGTTGATTGTCTTACTAATCGCTCCTGAGATGAATGGTTGCGCAGCCGCCATCATGTCCACATGTGCTTTCCAATGGATTGATCGCTCACCAATTCTGCCGCATGGTTGTGCACAATCGAACACCGGTAGGTGTTCTTCTTTGAGTCCGGGTGCTCCTTCTACAGTCAACATACCGAAAATATGGTCCTCGGCGAGTTGCACATCCGCTTTGCTGAATCCAAGATGGGTTAACAGGTCGAAAGTAGGCGCATCCATCTGTGCATCATCGAGTTTGAGAATATCCTTACAGAAATCCAACCCTATTATCTCAGGAGTGAACAATCCACGGATTCCAAGAACCTTCGGAATCGTGGCATCCAGTTTGCTCAGTTCTGCTTCAGTGAATCCCATGTCCATCAGCGTACCTTGGCTGATTACTGGACTGTTGACCAACGAGCCAGTACCCAGCACATAGTCCACTATCTCCTCTACCTCTGATTTTGAGTAGCCTTGTTTGCGTAGCCCGGTTGGAAGCCCAGTCATGGGAATTTTGAGGGTCCCCCCTCCTGCTAGATCTTTGAATTGGACAAGCGAGAACTGAGGCTCGACACCGGTGGTGTCCGCTCCCATCACTAACCCGATGGTTCCAGTAGGTGCAATCACGGTGGTTTGCGCATTGCGATACCCATGTTCTTCTCCTTCTCTGATAGCTGCGTCCCAGGCGGAGCAGGCAGCTTCCCGCAGGTCTTTAGTGCACTTTTTGGGGTCGATAGCAACCGGAAGCACGCTCAATTCCTCATACTCATCTTCCGATGCATTGTACGCCGCGCGCATGTGATTGCGCATAACGCGCATCATCGGCTCACGGTTGTCCTCGAATTGTTCGAACGGACCTAGGAACGAGGCCATCTCGGCTGAGGTGCGGTAGGATTGACCCGTCATGATGGCTGCCAAGGCGCCGCAGATGGAGTAGCCGCGCGGATCATCGTATGGGATGCCCATGTGCATCAGTAGTGAGCCGAGGTTACAGAACCCGAGTCCCAGTGTGCGTGTCTCATAGGACAATCTGGAAATTGTCTTAGACGGGAACTGTGCCATCAGAACCGACAACTCGAGGGTAACTGTCCACAAGCGGATTGAATGCACGTAGTCATCGATGTTGAACTTCCCTTGGTCCATGTCGTGGAACTTCAGCAGATTGAGGCTTGCAAGATTGCAGGCGGTGTTGTCGAGGAACATGTATTCGCTGCACGGATTTGATCCGTTGATTCTTCCACTGTTGGGACATGTGTGCCAATCGTTGATTGTGGTGTCGAACTGAATTCCAGGGTCTGCGCACGCCCATGCTGCATGGGCGATGTCATCCCAGAGGTCGACCGCGGGAATGGTCTCGTTAGGAACAGGGTCACGTCCTTCCTCCTTGGCCTTGTCCAGTTCTGTGCGCCAATATAGATTCCATTCCCCTCCAGATTCTACTGCTTGCATGAATCCGTTGTCCGCTCGAACCGAATTGTTACTGTTCTGTCCTGACACGGTCATGTATCCAGCACCTTGCCAATCAGAATCGAAATTCTGGAAGGAAACACTCGTCCATCCTTGGCTAGCTAAATCGAGAATGCGCTTGACATGTGTCGGAGAGATATTCGCATTCATCGCCTGGTTGATTGCGAGCGCCAGTTTCTGATTGCGCCCAGTATCGAGCCTATCAGCCACCTCTTCATCCCAATCGTTGATGGCTGTGAGGATACTGTTGGTGTGCTTCTGCAACGCGGCGGAGCCTGCAATCAACGCGGACACCTTCTCTTCCTCCTTCATCTTCCAGTTGACGTATTCGCGAATGTCAGGGTGATCGAGATTCAGTGTCACCATCTTTGCTGCTCTGCGGGTGGTTCCGCCGGACTTGATCGCTCCGGCCGCCTTGTCGAGAATCATCAGGAATGACAGCAGACCACTGCTCTGGCCACCACCCGACAGGGGCTCACCTGCAGCACGCAGATTGGAGAAGTTGCTACCAGTTCCAGAGCCGAATTTGAACAGCAACGCTTCACGCGAGACAAGATCAGTTATCGAATCCGGTCCGACCAATTTGTCTTCGACACTCTGTATGAAGCAAGCGTGTGGTTGCGGTCGCTCGTAAGCGTTCTTTGAGCGGGTATCTTTTCCCGTCATTGGATTGACGTACCAGTGTCCTTGGGCCGGCCCCTCAATTCCGTATGCCCAGTGTAGGCCGGTGTTGAACCATTGCGGGCTGTTCGGGGCCGAGCATTGACTGGCTAGTAGGTAACACATCTCATCGTAGTACGCGCGCGCGTCCACTTCACTGGCGAAGTACTCATGCTTCCAACCCCAGTATGTCCAGCAACCCGCCAAACGATGGAAAAGTTGCTTTCCACTGGTTTCACGTCCAATCCACTCCTCTTCGCTCATCTTCTTGCGCATACTCTTGATTGGCCTGCTGCGCCAGAGCCACTCTGGAACACCGTCTTCTGAAATCTTCTCGAGGTGATCCATCCCAGGAACAACTCTGCGCAGATACTTCTGCCCCGCAACCTTTGCAGGCACACCACGGAACCCCTCTGGAAACTCTACACCTTTGATTTCGTGTGCAATAGAACCATCAGGATTGAGAATTTCGATATCATCAGTGAACCAATCAAACTGCTCCCATACAGTTCTGTCATGAGAGGTGAATCGTCGTTCGATGACCAGGCCTCTCTCAGCCTGTCCGACTTCGGAATCACCCTTCGTTCTGGACTGCAAATCTACTCCCACCACGGCATTATCACCACTCGCCCGACCGTTGTCCACTTGCGAGGTGTCCACGTCGTGCGAGCGGAATTCTTGTGCGCTATGGAGGGTCTTTAATGGTTAGTGAATCCATTGACTCAGTGAGTCGGGAAAGAGCCCAATTGCGCAACTCTCCGATTACGTTGAAAGTCATTCTAAGGTAGTTCAATACTGTTCGAATGATAATTATCAGTGACATCAAATGTACGCTGTCTCCAGCCCCCCTCGTACCTTGAGTTTCCAATTGTATTCGATGAATCTGCTCTTCAACCGACTGATGAGTCAACCATCACTTCTCTCATTTTGTGTGCACAAAAGTAGCGCACCATGCAGGGGAACTCCTTTCAACGCGCGGCAACGGGGGCAAGCCGTACGCCAGTGCCGGCGCGAGAAGGTGTGAGATATGCTGGAACCAGAACAAATCATGCACGCGTTGATGATTCTAGAGGTCGAATCAACGGGAGAACTCGATGATTCAGTGATGGTTCAAGTGAGCGCTCAACTCGGTTGCGACGATGAGGACATGGCTGCGGCTGGCGAACACATCGAGAAGCATAGAGATGATGGGAACTGGGGTGGTAGACGAACAGCCGTTCTCGAAAGGTCTCTGAAGAGAGTCAGTGAGGGGCTGTCAACAGGGCGACTGCCTGAAGAGGGAACACTGTCTCAGGCGATTCGAGGACTCATGCAGGAGCACGCGCCAGAAGACGATGACGATGGCGAGGTCGACCCGTTCGAAGAACTCGGAGTGATGGGTGGTGCTGCAACTGTATCAGGGGCACCGGCCGCCGTAGATGATCCGTTGGCGGCATTCATGGATGACGATGACGAAGAGGAAGAACAGATGCTGGCGGATGAACAATCCCTCTTCGGTGAACATGATGATTCCGATGAGGCAGAGACAGAGGCAGAGACAGAGGCAGAGACAGAGGCAGAGGTAGAGGCTGAACCCGAGCCCGAAGAGGAACCAGAACCCGAAGCGGAGGAGATGAAACCTGTTGATGCATATGCGATGTTACTCTCGACCTGCTGGGTAGATGGGATTCTTGACCCCGCTGAAGCGAAATTGTTGGCTCGCAAGCGACTTGAGTTGACGATTTCCTTTGATACTCACCTGAAACTGCTGCGAGAAATGCTGGAGCGGGAGTCATGATCCCCGACCAGACACCGTTCTGGCATGCACTCGAATTGGCTTGGTGCGGTGACGGTGCGCTCTCGCTGCACAGCATCAGGTTGCTTGATGCGATGCAGCACATGCTGCAAATCAGCGATGCCGACCGCTCACTCATCGAATCCAAGTTCGAGGAGGAGGTAGTGTTCGACTTGAATCGTGCCGGATTCGGATGCGGTGACCAAGCTCTCGCTGGTTGGGTCGGCGCACTGACCTTCCTCGACGACCCGGCAGCGGCCGATGTCGCTCGCGCGCTGGGTGGGGCGGCGTTGATGGCTGGTCTATCTCGCGAGCGCTGGCATGCTGGAATCTCATGGATGGACCAGTTAACGCTCGGTACCCCGTTCAAGGAAGGTATCTGGCGCGAGGGAGATGAATCTGGTGAACTCGCTCGACTTCCCGCAATACTGCTTCCGGTTGCCCGTGAACTAGGTGTAATCACCGACGGCGAATCCGCCTGACCAAACCTCACTCAACCATCGAGGTGTGCATCCCAGGTGATTTCTGCAGTGTGTTTCAACATGTTCGATATGGTGCAGTACTTCGCATGACTCTGCTCAATCAGCCGTTCTATCAACTTCAATGGCAACTCACTCCCTCGTACATGGTAGGTCATGTGGATGCGTGTGAACACTCGCGGGTTATCTTCAGCCCGTTCTGCAGTCAGTTCTACATTTGCCCCTGTCACCTCTCGTTCCTTGAGGCCGACGATGATGTCCACAAGACTACACGCTCCTACCGCTTGCAATGTCACCATCACTGGAGATAATCCCTCACCGCTCCAGTCCATCTCCAATTCCGCACCGTTCCCGTACGCGGTCATCTTCGTTCCTTCACGCCACTCGACGCTCGCTTCCATAACACACCCATCACGACTCCTGCGATGACCCTTGTGCAACCCCTATCAGCCAAGCGCCAACGCATTGATGAAGGGGACGTGGGTGGCGCGAACAATGACCACAGGTACACCCATCACGATGGCCGGTGGCCAGTTGCAGGTGCCAGACCACCCGCGCATTCACTACATCGAGGGCGACGGAATCGGTAGCGACATCACTCCGGTGATGCAGAACATCGTCGATACGGCTGTCTTGCGCGCGTATGGGGGCGCCCGTAGCATAGACTGGTCTGAGGTTCTCGCGGGGCAGAAAGCGTACGATACCTGTGGCGAATGGCTGCCAGCCGAGACCGAGCAGGCGATGCGCGACGGACTAGTGTCAATCAAGGGTCCCCTGACAACTCCAGTAGGTGGCGGTATCCGCAGCCTGAACGTAGCACTGCGGCAACGTCTTGACCTGTTCGCCTGCGTGCGTCCTGTGCGCTGGTTCGAGGGTGTTCCTTCTCCAGTAAAGGACCCCGGAGCAGTTGACATGATCATCTTCCGTGAGAATTCCGAGGACGTCTATGCAGGCATAGAATGGGCTGAGGGTAGTGAGGAGGTGAAGCGCGTCATCGACTTCCTACAGAACGAGATGGGTGTCGACAAGATTCGCTTCCCCGAGACCTCTGGAATCGGCATCAAGCCCGTTAGCCGCGAAGGGACGGAACGTATCGTCAGGGCAGCGATAAATCACGCCATCCGTCACGACCTCCCAAGTGTGACCCTAGTGCACAAGGGGAACATCATGAAGTTCACAGAAGGAGGATTCCGTGACTGGGGGTACGCGCTCTCCCAGAGTGAATTCGGCGGAGTGGAGATTGATGGTGGCCCTTGGTGTTCAATCACCAACCCGAACAACGGGAATGAGATAGTCATCAAGGACGTCATTGCAGACGCCATGCTGCAACAGGTCCTGACTCGTCCACGCGAGTATTCAGTACTCACCACGATGAATCTCAACGGGGACTACATCTCCGACGCGCTCGCCGCACAGGTCGGTGGAATCGGTATCGCCCCAGGTGCGAATATCAACTTCGACACGGGTATCGCCATCTTCGAGGCAACGCACGGCACCGCCCCCAAATATACCGGATTGGACAAGGTGAATCCTGGCAGTTTGATTCTCAGTGCTGAGATGATGCTGCGCTATATCGGATGGGACGAGGCAGCTGAACTCATCATCACAGGAATGTCCGGTGCGATTAGCGCCAAGACCGTGACCTACGACTTCGAACGCCAGATGGACGGTGCGACCCTGCTCAAGTGCAGTGAGTTCGGTACCGCCATCATCGCACACATGTGAGTTGGACCCTATGGATTTCACTTCCCTCAATCTCTGTCAGCCCCTGTTGGATGCCCTCGACGAGATTGGTTACGTCTCGCCGACGCCGATACAAGCCCAAGCCATCCCCGATCTCATTGAAGGCCGTGACATACTCGGTTGCGCCCAGACGGGCACAGGAAAGACCGCAGCATTCGCCCTGCCAATCCTCAATGCGATGGCCAAAGATCCGTGGACTGACCCCCGCCGCATCCGCGCTCTGATGATGTGCCCAACACGCGAGCTTGCAGCCCAGATTAACGACAATATCGAGCAATATGCCCGGCACCTCGACATCCGTTCGATGGCTATGTTTGGTGGAGTGTCACAGCGCCCTCAGGAGAAGACCCTGCGTCGCGGCATTGACATCTTGGTCGCCACCCCCGGTCGCTTGCTTGACCTCATCTCACAGGGATACGTTGACCTGTCCTACGTGCAATTCCTCGTTCTCGATGAGGCGGATCGCATGCTCGACATGGGTTTCATCCGAGACATCCGCAAAATACTGGCACAGATTCCAAAGAAACGCCAGAGTTTGCTATTCAGTGCCACCATACCTCACTCGATTGTCGAATTGTCCCGTGATATGCTCTACAATCCAGTAAGCGTCTCCATCACACCCGAATCGACCACCGTAGAGGCCATAGAACAATCTCTGATGTTTGTTATGAGGAACGATAAGCGCGGACTCTTGACTTACATTATCGAGGAAGAGAGCCCCGATAAGGTGCTTGTATTCAGCCGCACCAAGCACGGATGCAATCGCATCGTCAGACAACTTGGACAAGACGGCATCGACGCCCTCGCAATCCACGGTAACAAGGGTCAGGGCGCGCGTGAGAATGCCCTCCGTCGATTCCGCAACGGTACTCTCCAGGTACTAGTCGCCACCGACGTGGCGAGCCGCGGCATCGATGTCTCTG
>CAXEUS010000062.1:0-8148 GCA_963999385.1 uncultured Candidatus Poseidoniales archaeon
CAGCATAGGCAGCGCTGCGATCGACCTTCGACGGATCCTTGCCCGAGAAGGCGCCGCCACCGTGACGGCCCATGCCCCCGTAGGTGTCGACGATGATCTTGCGACCGGTCACCCCGGCGTCTCCATGTGGCCCGCCGATGACGAAGCGCCCGGTTCCGTTGACGATGAACTCGGTGTCCTGCATCAGTTCCTCTGGAATGACAGGTCGAATTACGTGCTCAATCACATTCTCCCTGATGAACGCCGCTTCCTCATCCACGCTGGTTATGTGGTCATGACCTGGTCCATCGACCATGTCTTCGTGTGATGTGGCGATTACCACCGTCTTGATGCTGTCAGCCTTACCGGGCCCTGTGTATCTCACTGTGACCTGACTCTTGCCGTCTGGTCGTACCCACGGCAATGTCCCATCCTCCCTGACCTTGCTCAACCGGCGTGTGAGCCTCTGAGAGAGCAGTGCGGACAGTGGCATGTACGACCCCTGCAAATCTGGGAATCGTTCACTCTCATCGCAGGCGAACCCGAACATCAATCCCTGGTCGCCAGCACCTTGTTCCAAATCATCTTGGTCAACCCCGCGAGCGATGTCTCTGGATTGCGTCGTGATGTGCATGTGCACAACGCAGGTGTTGGCGTCCATACCCTTCGCCAGATCATCGTAGCCGATGTCCAAGGCTGCTTGACGAGCGATTTGCTCGTAATCGGGAGTAGCGCCAGCGACAGTGATCTCCCCTGCCAGCACAATCATGCTGCCTTCCTCAGTCCCCTTGACGAGCGTCTCACACGCCACACGTGCATTCGGGTCCTGTCTGATACAGGCGTCGACGACTGCATCGGAGATATGGTCGCAGACCTTGTCCGGGTGTCCCTTGGTCACCGATTCAGAGGTGAACAGACGTATGTCGCGTGCCATGAGGTCAGCGGCTCCAAAGCCCCCTATCAATCTGTTCGCGTAGCAGGTGTCACCATTCACTCGGACATTCTGGCCTGGCAGATTTCCGCACCGACCTCATCTCCTGACGCTAGGAAGCGCTGCTGAAGTTGTTCTAGGACCGCATTTCTACGGTCGGATTCACAAAGACCTGCAAGTTGGAATCCTACGTGACCAAGTGTAGGCAACGGCGGCTGCATCGACCACGATGATTCGAGGGCAGCCACTCGCTCGTCGACCTCGAGGTTCGGGTTGCGCACGAGCTCGAGGGTCAACTCTCCGTGCACCAGAGCATGCGGGTGTTCAGCAGCCGGTCCGATTAGGGCCAATGCATCTCTGATTATCACTGGGTCAGGCCAGCCATCACCCGTCATGGCAGCCACCTTCGAGGTGATGCGAAGCAGGTTCGCCTTCCAGAGCAGCCCGCGGAGTTCGTAGCCTCCTGGGAGTTCAGCGGGCAGCGATGAAAGTTCAGGAATCCCGCCACGACGAATCGTCACCTCGGCCAACCGTAGAGCGACTTCAGGATGGTCTGGGTGAGAACCCTCCAGATGCGCCAACAATTGTGCTGCCTGCTCAGGTGAGCTCGCCAGCAGGGCGTCATGCAGCATCAGGTTCGCCTCGAGGCGAGCGACTACGTCGACGATGGCGTCTATCTGTGCGCGTAAACGGGTGGCATCCTCTACCGGAGCACCGAGGCTTGAGGCAGCGAGCAGGCAGCGCACCTCTCCAGCCGGGTTGCCACGTTGTCTGTGCAGTCCAGCCGCCCTTCCAAGGTGGTCCAAAGCGGAGTGGAGGTCGCCTTGACGACGACGCATCTCCGCCAGTTCAAGATGCAGACCGATGGCTTCTGCTGACAGGTCCGGCTCGTCATCTTCCACTTCTGCTTCGCTCGTGAGACCCTCGAGCATGGGCATATCGTCGTGCACCTCCGCGTTGCGTAGCAGGTCGGCCATCCCCAGAGCATCTGAGGGAGGACGTTCGCCGGTCCGTTCCGCCCTGTTCAGCAGGTCCCTAAGGCTCAGCCTCTCGAGGGTGCCATCGGACGCTCGCGTCAACACTGCAGCAGCGAGCATCTCGCGACGCAGGTCGACGGTTCTGTCGCTTCCCGACTCTGTCAGGTTGTAGGCGATGACACGCCGCCTCTCCCCGGTGACCCTGCGTCGACGTTGGCTGATCATCTCATCTGAGAGCAGATCCTTGATTGCCCGTGACACATGCGACTGTGCCATATCGAGGCGCTGGGATAGCCCGCGCTGGCTGAAGCGCCTAGGAACCTCGTACTGCGCATCATACTGTGGAGCATCCTCCAGAGCGAGCAGCACTCGCTCACGATTGGTGATGCGCGGAGCCTTGTCCATCTAATCGCCGAGCCTTGCACGCTCGCGATGGTTGATGAAGCAGCCGGAGCGATAGAGGCGGACAGGTCCGAAAACCTCTGACCCCGGTCACTTCGATTAATCGCGATACTGCTCCCAATCCTCGCCCGGTGTAGTCCACGCGCCTGCGGGCGCGTATTGCGCCGATGGAGGCAGCGGCGCCAGTTCACGACGGCTGCGGATACTGGCAACGCCGACGAGCACCGCGGCGATGAGCGCCATACCAAGTATCACAGGCAGACTGTTCAGCAGCATCTGCAGCATTTGGAACAGCGGTCCGGGGACGTTCCACACCTCGGGCTCCCCGAAAGAAGAGGTCTGGATGGTGAGCACGTCCGCGCCGAACTCGGGGTCGTGGAACACGGAGTCGCCGATGACGTAGTTGTATCCACCAACGGCGCGTACCCCTGCCCACAGATCATCGCTGCCGTCGTGAATGTCTTCTGGCAGGACCGGGCGGGCTCCGTGCATCTGGAACAGAACCTCAGTCTCAAGCCCGTCGACCGTGGCGTTGGACACCCAACGGATGCGCCCTAGCCGAGCGCCATTGTCCTCGAAGTGCAGCGAACCGCTGCGGATCACCTCAGGTTGAGAATCGTCACTCTCCGCGGTATCAACGACCACATCACCACGCTTTCGGCAGGCGGTCTGCGTGTACTCGCGTATGCGTTGTTTCAACTTCTGCTCTTCTACAGTCTCTGTGGTGGAAGAACGCGCCCCAGTGTCGGAGGTTCCGTCATCTCCACCGTCACTGACGTACTCCATCCCGCAGCGCAGCGGGTTGCCCTGCGGATCGTGGTTGGGTCCTGATTGTGCAGCCAACTCCAAATCAGCAGCATCGGGGTGTGGCTGGTTCTCTGTCGGCAGATGAGGAACCGGAGGAGCACCTACAATCGCCCGCGGACGAGCCATGTCTCCGAATTGCTTCATCATCCATGCACCTACATCCTTGTGCAGGTGGACACCGAAGGCCATCTCCGTCAGTACGAGAAGGCGGGTGTCGTTGCGCTCATTCCCACTGGAGTCGGTCGCCACATCCCATCCTTCAATCGCCTGATCATACTTCCAGGTCGAGTTGAGCACTGTTCCGGTGACGTTCGTGTATGCCACCAACTCGCTGTTGGTGATGTGAATGTTTGAGTCACTTGTGTTCGTGGACATCACCCGATAGTGGGGGACGGCATGGATGGACACCTGCTCCTCATGCGTGGTCACCCGGAAGATGTAGGCAATGCGGCTTACCGTATCTGAGGTGTCCGACCCATTGGTGGAACTGTACGGTACATCCGTTGCCGACAGCACGAACTCAAACTGGCGGTTGTTCCCTGAGCCCTGCTCACTCCAAGAGGATAAAGTCCACTGGATGTCATTGAAATCGATCCATTTCTGCGTTTCCTCATGAGTCACAAGCGTGGAGTTGAGCTCTTCTATGGTACCAGCCACTTTGCCGCTCCGCACGTCGAACAGGCCGTTGTTGTTCTCATCGGTGTACTCGATGATGCCGACCAGTCGCTGATAGACGATGGTTTGGGCAGGAATTCCTACCCGCTTGTCGAATCCCTGACGCTGATGGTAGACGTCAGCGATTCCAAGATATCTGGTCTGATTGGCAAGGAAAGAGATTCTTCCATCACCGTAGTCAACGTGCATCTCTGATTCGCCTAACTTCAGTTTCACAATTCCTTCTTCGTCGTCCCTCACGACCACTATCTGTTCACGCGTGTAGTCGATATCCTCGCCAGGAGCGGTATCCGGAGCGCCGTCAACCGGGGCATCCTGAGCCATCGCCGCTCCGCTCGAGAGCATCAGCGCGACCAGCGCCAGTGAGAGCAAACCCTGTCTCCTTCCAATCGTCATTTCCGGCATCATCTCTGCTTCACCTGCCTTTGGCTGTCTCCGGCCGTATATGAGGGACTGGCACTCGAATACCACCCTGCTGTCGCCGTATACCATGAAAATGCGCCTTCATACCCCGATTGAGCGCCCGCTCGATTGAAGGACTACGGCCGTCCCGCCACCCATATGACCGGCCGAGACGGCTCCGATTGGCACCCCACCTCCCTCCGCACGCACACGCTCGGAGAGGTCGCCACCCACGGAGCTCAGATGATCGGCCACGAGGTCACCGTGTGCGGATTCGCAGAGGCTGTCCGCGGCCGCGGCGCCATTTGCTTCCTGATGCTGCGCGACGGCACCGGATACCTGCAGGCGTTCCTCAAGCAGGACAACATGGACGAGGCGACATTCACGGCGATCCAATCAGCCAACCGCGAGAGCACCATCCAGGTCATCGGAGCGGTGGCACAGAAGCGACCGCCCAAGGTGAAGGAGGGTGAGCCGGAACCGGAACCGGAGTACGAGATTCAGGTAGCGGATGCAACCATTCTCGCTCCTGCTGAAGCGCCGATGCCCATGGGGGTGGCAGACAAGGTGCACGTGGAACTGGACACTCGACTCGACAACCGCCACATCGACCTCAGGCGCAACCACGTCAATGCCATGTTCCAACTCAGGAGCAAGGTTCTGGAATACGGGCGCGCACACCTCATCGGCGAGGGCTTCCAGGAGATGAACAGCCCGAAGATCATCGCCGCTGCCGCCGAGGGTGGCACCAACCTGTTCCCCCTGCAGTACTTCGACACCGAGGCCTTCCTCTCACAGTCGCCGCAGCTCTACAAGCAACTCGCCGTCCTCGGTGGACTTGAGCGGGTGTTCGAGGTCGGGCCGGCCTTCAGGGCGGAGAAGCACGACACCTACCGTCACCTCAACGAGTTCATCTCGTTCGATATCGAGATGGCATGGGCGAACGACGACGACTGCATGGCCGTGCAAGAGCGCATGATTCACCACGTCTGGTCCGAGGTCGCCGCCAATGACCAGCACCTCATCGACATGATCAACGAATGGCGCGCCGAGCAGGAACCACCTCTACCATCGATCACGGTCGAGGTGCCCGAACTTCCCTTCCCGAGGGTGGAGTATTCTGAAGCAATCGAGATCATCAAGGCCGCTGGTGGAACCATCGAGTGGGGAGACGATATCGAGGCGCACCACGCCGATTTAATCGCCGCAGAATACCCTGGATTCTACTTCCTGCCGCGGTGGCCGATGTCGATGAAGCCGTTCTACATCTACCACGACAAGGAGGAGACCGCCGCTGACGGGGGCCAACTCAGTCGCGGCTTCGACCTCAACTTCGGGCGGGATGAGATGTGTTCTGGTGGTCAGCGCGAGCACAGGGCCGATGTCCTCACCCAGAATCTGAGGGACATGGACCTCAATCCCGATGACTTCGCCTTCTACGTCGACGGCTTCCGCTACGGAGCGCCGCCGCACTCAGGCTGGGGTCTTGGAGTCGCCAGACTGCTGATGGTGCTGACCGGTGCCGGTAACGTCCGCGAGGTCGTTCTCTTCCCCAGAGATCGAAGGCGAGTCACTCCCTGAAGCGGACTCAAGGGGTGCGGTTTGCGACCGAAAATGACGGGTATCAACGGCGCCTGCGCCGCATGAGTCACATGACCAAGCCGGTGTTCGCCTACCTGCTCCTCTCGGAGCACCCCTACGGCCGCGAGATGCTGCGTCAGATCCTCTCGGAGGGGTTCGTGCCAGCCATCGTCATCACCGAGGACTCGGCCATCGGCGACGAGGAGCGGGAGAAGTTCCTCGCACGCATCTTGGGCAACCCTGTGGCTCCCACGGTTTCGGCCCAACTGGCGGAACTGGAGTCGGCAGGAATCCCGGTCCCGCACGTGACAGTACCCATCCACAACTCGGACGAAGTGATGCCGCACATCGAGAGCCTGGAACTCGATCTGATCGTGTTCGGCGGCACGCGCATCATCCGCGGTGACATCCTCGAGCACCCATCAGACGGCGTCATCAACTGCCACCCGGGACTTCTTCCGGACTGCCGCGGATCCGCTTCCCCGGCGTGGTCCGTCTACCATGACATCCCCATCGGCTCATCGACACATTTCTGCGACAACGGAATTGACACGGGGGAGTTGCTCATGCGCCGCGAGTTCCCGGTGAAGCGCGGAATGACCTACGAGGACCTGTGTTACCACACTCTTGTGCTGGCAGGTGTGCTCATGAAGGAGGCATTACTCGCTTGGGAGGAGGGCAGGTGGGACGAGATGCGCAGGCCACAAGGTGAAAGCGCCCACCCCACCTTCCGCAACGCACCCGAAGAGGTGCTGGAGGCCGTGTGTCAGAAACTCGCCGACCAGACATACGCCCACTACGTCGATTGAACAGGAAGTGAAACCATGGATGTGACCTCACCGCTGGCCCCCGACGCCCTCGCCGGAAAGCACGCTCTTGTCTGCGGAGCATCCTCAGGAATTGGCCGTGCGACCGCACTCACACTCGCCGCCGCCGGCGCTTCGCTCACTCTGGTCTCCCGCTCCGCCGACAAACTCGTCGAACTCGCTGACGAATGCCTCTCCATGGGTGCTCCTGCTGCCGTCGTGCTGCCGCTCGACCTCGAGGACACACGCGGACTGGACGCCACCATTCCGCCCTACCTGGAGAAGAATGGCCCCGTTCACATCCTGATCAACAACTCGGGTGGCCCGCCGTCCGGTCCGCTGCTCGATGCTGATGAGAACGACTTCCTCAAGCCGCTGCGCCGGCACCTGTTCGCCTCGCACCGGATGGTGCAGGCGTGTCTGCCGGGAATGGAACAGGCGAACTACGGTCGCATCGTGAACATCATCTCAACCTCTGTGCGCGAGCCGATCGCCAACCTCGGTGTGTCGAACACCGTCCGCGGAGCGATGGCCGGCTGGAGCAAGACGTTGGCAAGCGAACTGCCCGCGTGCGTGAGCATCAACAACATCCTGCCCGGATTCACCGACACTGGCCGCCTCACCTCGTTGGCCGACCAGATTGCCGCCCGGCGCGCCATCAATCCTGAGGAGGTCAAGGCGGAATGGCTAGCTGGCGTTCCGGCGGACCGCCTCATCGACCCGTCCGAGACCGCCGCTGCCATCGCCTTCCTGTGCACTGAAGCCGGCGGCGCCATCCGTGGCGTATCGCTGGCGGTCGATGGCGGCAGGATGCGTTCCATCTGAGGGACCGCCATGGAATTCGATGTGTTCTTCTCAATCAGCCAGACGCCGGACTCCACCGGCTACTGCCCGGACGAGCAGACGATGCTCGCCAACTACTTCGAGCAGTTGGAGGTAGCCGACGAAGCGGGCTACGGAGTCGCCTGGCTCGCTCAGGCACACCTTTCCACTGAGACACAGAAGGGCAACCGAAACCCGGTGATTCCGCACTGGGAGGGTGAGGTCGGTCTGTGCACCGATTTCTTCCAACTCTCGCAACTCTCCTTCCACCGGACGAAGCGCATCGAGGTCGGCTCAGCCGTCCTGAGCATCTTGGCCAACGGAGGCCCCGTCGCCACCGCCGAGCGCATTGGCAACTCCTGTGCCCTGCGCCAGGCCAACGGCGATGAGCGCCGCCTGCACGTCGGTTTCAGCGCTGGGCGCTTCCAGTTCATGGCCTCCCCCTACGGAGTGGTTCCACGTGACGTCATCGAAGAGGCGGCGTGGCCCGCTTTGCGCGGCCAGATATTCTGGGAGGCGGCCGAGATTATGCTGCGCCTCGTGAACGGCGAGGCGTTCTCATCGGATACTGTCAGGAAGACCGTGCTCACACGGGACAACTTCCGCAGCGACGAGGACTGGGGAGCGGTACAGCAAGCGGCAGTCGAGGAACGTGGGTTGGAGGAGTCACCCGAACAGGTGGAGATTGACAACCGTTACTGGTTCGAGGACATCAAGTGCATCCCACAGGATTGGAACCGCAACCTGCTGAACCTCGTGCTAGGAA
>CAXEUS010000063.1:0-10049 GCA_963999385.1 uncultured Candidatus Poseidoniales archaeon
AGGTGGAGGACCTGAAGGACCAGTTGGCGGTTCCATTGGAGGAGCGAGTGATTCCGTCGGTGGAGGGCTAGGAGGACCCGTAGGCGGACCATCGAGGGGACCGGCGGGGGGTTGTGTTGGTGGTTCGAGTGTTGGTGGTTCGAGTGTTGGTGGTTCAACCGTTGGTGGTTCGAGCTTCGGTGTGATTGGAGCTAGAGGTTCTGGTGCAGGTTCGTTGACCGGTGGACTCACCGGTTCGAGAGCTACGGGGGGGGCCTCCACTACTGGGGCGCTGATGGGTGGTCGAACAGGCTCGATTGGAGATGGCTGAGAGGAGGCAGGTTCCGGCGGCGAGATGCTGGAATCGAACGCCTGTGCCATAGGGGATACGGGTGCTGCGGCTGCTAATGGAGCCGGCTCCACTACCTCTGGTTGAACCTCGCCCCCGAATGCGGAAAGAGCGTCCCCGAATGCAGAATCGAACATGTTTCCTCCAGCCACACCCCCTCGTCCACTATCGAGTATGGGTTGACGATACTCGTCTTCGATACGCATGTCACCCTCGTATGGTCCAAGTTCAGCATGTTGAACGGTATCTCCTACTTCTTGTTCCAGTTTGAACATCCACGCTCCTGATTCTCGATCCACGAAATAGACGAAGTCCTGACGCATACCCGCCTCGATTGCGCTCGCTCCCTCGTACATGTTGGCGAGGCCACCATCCATCGTGCGCAGACTGGCTCTAAGTTGGTGTGCGGGGGTCGAACCCTCGTTGGTCACCTCGATGACAATGCGTAGCGCGTCCCGGTCATCGTCGTCTATGTCGTCGACCGCCGCATGCACGCGGGCGTTGAGACCGTCTATTCGTGCAGACAACTCGTCAGACATGGTAACGCCGGCCGAAGCGACATCTGCCCTGCTACTTGAAGCGCACTCCGAAGAGTGCCACAACAGCCAGACGCTCACAAACCAGTACGCGCCTCAACCCAGTCAGCGAATGTGTGCGCGGCAGGCCAGCGGCAGCGAGTCTGCCACGACGACGATACTCGCCACTCTGAGGTCCACCGAACTTTGATGCGTGTGCCTGCGGTGAACAAGCAGCACATCTCGCGGACCGAACCAGAATTGTCCGAACAGCGGGATGAGATATCGTAGTTTCATCAACGCACGACCATCCCATCCAGAGGATGACAACACCTCGCCATCCTCGCGCACGACCGCCAGACCGAACCAGCGTTGGCCGAGTGAGCGAGAGAAGCGTATGCCAGTATGGCGGAAGTAGAGGAAATGGCCCGTGAGAATGAGGAACCAGTTGACCCCGAATAGTGCTGCCGAGCGACCCCCTTCGAACGGTAGAGAGTAGTCGAACGCCAGCAGTATGTTCGCCCCCCAACCACCAAGAAGTGTGGTCAGCAGCAGTAGCACTCCCATCACGAAGATGGTATCGAGCATCCACGCGCCCACTCTCTTATGCAGGCTCGCGAGCACAGTGCCTTCGGGAACGGGCCAGTGTCCAGACTGCTCGTCGCCACCGCTGGACAGGCTAATTGGGCCGTCTTGAGGGATCTCCATTGGCAGTTGAATTTCAGCCATTCAGCAACCCCATGTTCAACTTTGCAGTACGTGCCACGCTTCGAGTTTCCTTCCCGATACCCACTCAAGCCAAGCACCCCAATCCGGGTCATGTCTCAAAGTATCGGGAGAGCCAACCACGATGAGTCCGCGGCGTGCCCGCGTCAGTGCGACGTTCAGACGACGCCAATCACGTAGGAATCCAACTTGACCATCTGGATTGGCGCGAACGCTTGAGAGCACGATGACTTCTTTCTCACGACCCTGATATCCGTCTACGCTGCGAACCTCCAGTCCGGTGAACTTCCCCTTCCCGTGCTGTACGTCATCTTCGAGCCCTCCTGACTGGCTGAACAGGTCGGTCAGCAAGCGAACCTGTCCGTTGTACGGGGTTACGACCCCGATGTCCCGAGGTTGCAGGTCTCCCCCTTCAAGCAGCCCTTCCACCACGCGCACGACCCATGCTGCCTCGTCCAAATTCTCTTTCGAAGCACTGTCCTCTGAATCCCGCTCAGACCCATCGATGGGAATGAATGCGACCGGGTGGTCCCAGTCTGGCCAGAGGAATCCTGCCGGTGCTGGCCTCTCTTCGGCTGTAACTCCGTCTTCGATGCGGCCGTCGTAGTAGCGGGCAGACGAGAACTCGCCGATGACTGGATGCATACGATACTGCACGGTTAGCATGTGCGGCTCGATTCCCATGTCGACTAGGCGCTGGAACAGGCTTCGGTCGAGTCCTCCTTCCTCTGCGCGTAGCGAGACGACGGTTGGGGGTAACTGGTGATGGTCTCCGACGAGAACAAGTCGTCTGGCTCCCTTGACTAGCGGTACCCAGGTCGTTGGTTCCGTGGCTTGTGTCGCTTCATCGATTAGTTGCAACGGGAAGCGTCTGCGCTCGAGCAGCGGGTGTCCAGCACCGATACAGGTGGCACAGACGACCTCCGAGTTCTCGATGATGTCTTCGATGATATCATCCTCTAGATTGCGGATATCCTTCCATCCTTGACGCAGGTCGCGGTGGGTGAGACCCTTCTCCTTCCCCTTGGCTCGGTCTAGCTTGCGCATGAGGTCATTCTGATGTTCGCGGATGAAATCGATTTCCTCATTCTGAGGGTGCTCCTCCATCCGCGCTCTCAATGTCGCCTCGCGTAGGTGTTCGCGCACCTTCACCGGTTGACCGAGTCTGACCGCTTTCACCCCTAGTTTGAGTAACCCTTCGAGCAGGTTGTCCACTGCCACGTTGCTGTCGGCACATGCCAGAATGGGGCCCAGCCCCTCCTGGGCCCAAGCCTTCAGCATGTGTACTGCTGTGTGCGTCTTGCCTGTTCCCGGAGGTCCTTGTACCAGTGTGAGACGCTGCTCGAACGAAGCCTCGATGGCTGCGAGTTGACTTGTGTTCAGAGCATCTACATCGATGTCAGGATTCATGCGCCGGCGCGCTCCACCCAGGTCCGCTTTGGTAGCTGCTGAGGAGGCAGAGTCGCGCAGTGTTCCGAGCAACAAGTCGGATAGAACGGTCGCCCCCTCTTCTAGCACGAGTGCCTGCAACGCAGCCTGCATGCGGTCGTACGCCACCCGGTTAGCCCCTCGATCGAGCCGCCAGACTCCGCTGCGCAACTTCTCAGGCGGCTCGCCCACGACAACGCGCAGATACCGCCGATGACGGCTTAGCATGATGCCCTCAGTGACGGGGTCCTTCAGTGGGTTTCCCCGGCATAGAGTGACGATGTCCCCTTGGCCGAATCGATGGGTGGGCAGAGATTCTCCTCTCGGTGGTGATAGGCGCAGGATTCGGTCACCGAACATCCAGCCGTCGTGGCGCGCGTGCATGTCGAACAACGCTAATCCATGGCTTGCCAACTTTCGTTTAGGCCACTCCTTCAACCGCTGCTCCACTTGGGCCATCTCATCCTCGAATTCCCATCTTATCAGCTGACTGAAGTGGTCAAGATGGTCTTGCGAACGGGTGTAGCGGGTGGCGACTTCCGTAACTGGCGCTTTCGCCCGACGGTCACTTGGTTTGATGCGATGCACCTTGCCCCGCTCGTCCGCGCCCATGTGTTGTGCCCTCTGCTGGTTGTGCATCACCGTTGCCCTTAGTTGGGGCCCGTCATGGCGAGCGGGGGAAAGTGACTCTTAAACCGGAGCCGCGCGCGGACATTAACGAGGCCATACGATGTTCGGGCGGTGGCGTAAGCAGAAGGAAGAGGGAATGGAATGCCCTCTGTGCGGGATGATTAGCCCGGAAGGCACCCCTGAATGCCCACGCTGTTATTACCAGTTGGAAAAGGGTATTCTGGAGCAGGATGAACAGGACGTTACCGAGCAGGCAGACGGCCTCTTTGACGAACTGAACTCCGAAGACGCAGAAGAAGAGGAAGAAGAACTGGTTGACTGGACGAGTCATTCCTTCGGTGTTGATGAAGTGACCATCGACGTATCACAGTACGATGATTCTGAGTCAGTCAATATCGATGCTGCACCGGGATTCGCCTCATACGGAAAGGCTCAGCCGGAACTCGCCGACCATCCTGAGCCGACTGAAGATGATCCAACCGATTGGGAATTGGCTCCTGAGGATGCTCCCAAGGAGGTAGAACGGTTTGTGGTGCCTCAGGAGCAGGAAGTGCAACAAGCCGAGGAAATTCCTGACTTCCAGGTAGATCTAGTGGTGCCTTTGCTGCCCGAACAGTCCGAGAATGACGTGGATGTAGATGACGATTCAGCGCCGTTGCATGACCCGTCAGCCGTTCCCGACGAAGAACCGGACGAGCAACAATCCGAGTCGACCACCTCAACAGATGCAGTCCCTGAGGAAGACACCCCTCCTGAACTTGAGGCAGTGGTGGAACCAGTCGAACCAACCCCCACGCCTTCGTCCCTACCGCAGTTGCCAAGCCGCCCCGTAGAATCAATCAACGGTGCGGAGGTGAGTACGCCGAAACTCCCGAGTCTTCCCGGCACCGGAGAGGCTGTCACAGCCCCTGTTGTTCCTACCCTGCCGAGCCAACCCAATCCCCCTCCACCAGCAGATGTGTTTGAGGAAAAATTGGACCCGCAGACAGAAGATGACCAACCGGAATCCGATGAGCAGATTGCTGCTGTAGCAGCGGATGCATTGTCGGACCGGCTATGGCCATGGCCGCAGGCGGATGAATGGGATGACCTCACTGTGCGCAGGTTGCTGCGTGAAGTGATGGAACAGGTGAAATCCGGTTCGCTTGATGCCGCTGCACGGGATCTCGATAAACTCGGACCGCACATAGGCGAGCGCGTTGAACTCATCTTCCACGTCGGTGTGGTTCTGAAGAAGTTGGAACAGGACACAGCCCTCGCTCGCATGCTGGAAACAGGGCAGCGACTCTACCCTGATGACGAGAATGTCGCCAATGCGGTGAACACCCTCGGCTCGTGAATCAGTCTACAGGCGAGCCCCGAAGCCTCATCATCGAAGCGACCCTCCTCCTAGTCGTGCACCCTACTCCAACGCTCACGATTGATGACGACCTGCTGTTGCGTCCAGTAGGTGCAGTGCATCATTCCCAGTTCTGTATCGCGTTTGAGGAGAGCATGCCCGACGTGCTGCAGGCAACTCCCTGGTTCGAACTGGATGAAGAGGCGCCAGAGCAGTTGCTGGACTACTTGCGCGAGGTCGAGATTATGGGTCGCGGTGGACTGTTGTACCATTGGGCGATTATCGCTCGTGGAGAGCGAGAAGAGTCAGAGCGGTTCCTAGGACTGGTTGCCTTTGATCGTACCACGCGCACTCGCTACGGGGCGTGGAATCTCGGCTACTGGGTCCGTTCAGATTCTACTCTACGAGGAGTTGCGTCTCGTTCAGTGGATCGCGCGCTAGAGTGGCTGGCCGGTAGCCAAGGTGCCCCGTTTGCTGTCGAGGTGACTGTCGACCCGGAAAACAAGGCTGGGATGCAGACCGCCGCTTCGATTTGCGGGCGCTGGCAGGGTCGCCGCGAGCAATCGGGTGATGGCATCGTGGAGGTTGCCGGTGAGAAGCGCCATCACATCACGTTCCTACTGCCAAGACTCCCGCTGCCCCATGTCGAAGAAACCTCTGCGCATGATGCGAATCCCCCAACCGAGTTCAACGGGAGATACGTCTGGTTATCCATGGATACCGACGACCTCTGTCACCATCCTAAGGTCACTGGACATCCGAAGCGGTCGCGGTCCGGAGATGCTGTCGGTGCCTACCAGATGAGTGACACGCTGGCAAGCGCGCTCGAAGGCTTCGCCTCTTGGAGGGAAGGTGCCGGAAAGGACATCCCGGTCACGCTGTTCACCATCTCCGAGCAGCTCGACGACCCCCGCTTCGCCCATCGTCTCTCCTCTTTGATATCCGAAGATTCACTGCTGACGGTTGGATGCCACGGAATGCATCATCGTTGCTGGTCTGCATGGCCGGATGATGAGCAGGGGTTCGCCAGCATGCTCGACCATGCATGTCAGCGGCTTGCCTCGTTCGCTGGTGCCAGTTGGAGGCCATGGTTCCGTGCTCCTGGTGGATATATCGCACCGTGGATGGCAAAGCCTCTGGCTGATTCGGGCATCACGCTCGACTCGTCTGTCAATCCGACACCACTGCTGGCGCGTAAGGCTGGGACTGGACACGACTGGCGGCAGGTCGAGGATGCACTGCGAGAAGCAGATGTCGTCGAGCGCTCTTGGCGCACCTCACTTGGCCTTCCAGTGTGCGGCCCAGCACTGCGTATCCCACTACTGTCGCAGTTCTCCAGAGGGCGCTGGCGCAACTCGACTCGCAGGGCGAAGTGTGCCGACGACGCCACTCTGCTCAATGCAGACCAACCGGTGGTTGCGCTCTACTGGCACCTGATTGACCACGCCCGGCAAGGTGGACGCTGGGCCCCCCCTCTGCATCCATCCTTGCAACGTGGTCGATAGTCGAGAATGAGGACGGACCTCGCTCGGGTACGTGCTGTCGTAGACAGCAATAGCAGAGGAACCGATATAATGGGCAGGCATGTCGACCGAATTCCCCACAGTGGGGTGTACCAGCAGCACATTGAGAGTCTAGGTTGGGTGGATGAAGATGACAGGATTTGACTTCGTGCTCAGCATCGGCGGCGCGGCCGGTCAAGGCATTGCTACTCCAGGAAACATCCTCGCCAGACTTTTCGCTCGTCGCGGGATTCACATGTACGCTTACAACGCCTACCAGTCAATCATCCGCGGTGGCCACTCCTTCCTCACCGTGAGGATGAGTGATGTCGAGCGCCGAACCCACGGGAATGAGATCGATCTGCTCATCTGCCTCAACCAGGATACGATGGACAGGCACCTAGAGCACATGGCGGCTGGCACCTCGGTCATCTTCAACAGCGACACGGTCACTCCTGGGGATGCTGCAGACGATGTGCAATTCTGTCCGATGGAGGTCGGCGAGCTGGCCGGTAAGGGTGCCAACAAACTGATGCAGAACACGGTGGCCATAGCAGTTGCCTGCCAACTACTGGGAATCGAGTTCGCTGCTCTCGAGGACGTTCTCAGGTTCCAGTTCTCGCCCAAGAGCGAGGAGATGGCCGACGAGAATGTGCGCGTGGCGCAGGCGGCTTACGACCACTCTGCCGAGAATTTCGAACCCGCCGCGCAGCAGATGCCCGTTGGCGATTCACCGCTGGCTGTGTGGCGGGGCAACGATGCCTTCGCCATGGCTGCCGCCGGTGCCGGTGTCAAGTTCTACTGCGCCTATCCGATGAGCCCCTCGACCGGCATCCTGCACTGGATGGCCGCGAACGCCCGCGAACTGGGAATCATGGTGCGTCAGGTCGAGGATGAGATTAGCGTCGTCTGCATGACCATCGGAGCGGCGCACGCAGGCTGCCGCTCGATGTGCGCCACCTCGGGTGGCGGATTCGCGCTGATGACCGAGGCGGTCGGCGCAGCCGGCATGATGGAGATTCCCATCGTCATCGTCAACGTGCAGCGCGCCGGTCCCTCGACCGGCGTGCCCACCAAGACGGAACAGGGTGACCTGTGGCAGGCGCTCGGTGCCAGCCAGGGTGACTTCCCGAAGTTGATTCACGCACCGACCAGTCCACTCGACGGGTTCCAGACCATCCCCACGGTGTTCAACCTCGCCGAGAAGTACCAGTTGCCAGCGATGATTCTCTCTGATCTCTTGATTTCTGACGAGACGGCCACTGTAGACCCCGCTCTGCTTGACATGCACCCCGAGATAGATCGCGCCGGTCTAATCATGGAAGCGGGCGATGAGGCTGGCGAATACGAGCGCTACAAGTTCACCGACAGTGGCATCTCACCACGCGCACTTCCCGGCCTTCCCGGCTACGAACATGTCGTCGCTACCGATGAGCACATGCCCGACGGCGTACTCATCAGCGACGAATTCACTCATCCACACAAGCGCCGTGCTATGCTGGAGAAACGCCAGCGTAAGATGGACGGCCTGCTCGCAGAACTTCCACCGCCGCAGATTGTTGGCGACCCTGATGCCGAGGTTACTCTGGTCGGCTGGGGTTCCACGGAAGGCGTCATTCAGGAGGGCATCGAGCAGTTGGCGGAACAGGGTATCACCGCCAACCACCTGCATTTCACATGGATTGTCCCATTCCACGCGGACGAGGCCAATGCACTGTTGGAATCATGCAAGCACACAATCATGATTGAGAATAACTACACCGGTTTGTTCCATCGCTATCTGCGCAGCGAGACCGGCTTCACGGTAGATGGCCACATACGCAAGTACGATGGCGAGCCGTTCAAGCCGAAGCACATCGTGGCATGCGTACAAGAACAACTGGCAGGTGCGGATGAAGTGAGTGTTCCCTACGAGGAGATTATTGTTTGAGGTGAGAAAATGGTGACTGGTCAGAAACTTCCACAATTGACAGCGAAGGATTTCAAGGGCAAGGTGGACCCAGATTGGTGTCCTGGATGCGGTGACTTCGGAGTACTTTCAGGGCTTCAGCGTGCGGTCGCGGAACTTGGCCTGCAACCACACCAACTGATGACAATCAGCGGAATCGGCTGCTCCTCCAACTTCCCTGGATTCTTCAACTGCTTCGGCATGCACACGCTGCACGGACGCTCTCTCCCCCATGCCACGGGTGCGAAACTCGCCAACCACGAGATGACGGTCATCGTGACCGGAGGAGATGGAGATGGCTATGGAATCGGAGGCAATCACTTCACTCACACAAGCCGACGCAATCTCGACGTCCTCTACATCGTGATGGACAACCAGATCTACGGACTCACCACAGGCCAACTATCACCGACGAGCGAACTCGGAATGAAGACCAAGAGCTCACCCCACGGGAGCATCGAACTTCCAATCAATCCCATCGCCAGTGCCATCACGTCCGGTGCGACCTGGGTGGCACGCGGCTACACAGGGAACATCAAGCAGCTAATCTCGCTGATGAAGGCGGGCATCGAGCACAAGGGATTCGCACTCCTCGATGTCTTCTCTCCGTGTGTGACGTTCAACAAGGTGAACACCTACCAGTTCTTCCGACCTCGAGTTCAGCCGCTCGAAGATATCGACCACGATTCGAGTGATTGGAAGGCGGGCATCGAGAAGGCGATGATCTGGGGCGAGGAGATTCACACTGGGCTGTTCTTTGAGACCGATGCACGACCCACTCTTGGAGAGCAGGAGCCGGTGCTCGATGAGGGTGGACCGCTTGCTTATCGAGACCTTGGACTCAGCAAGGAAGAGACGGACAGAATCATCTCGCGAATGATGTGAAAACAGCCTCGAAAGTGATTTTGGCGTGTTTTCGAATGGTTTCCTTCGGCGCGCGAGCGCTCGCGCTCGGTGAACGCCGCACTGCGAATGATTCTGATGGCAGAAAATGCTTGAATCATGGTTCAAAACGGCATAGTCTACCAATAATCCCCCCCACTTTCTTCATACATGGTCCTCCTGTGGGGTGGTGCTATGAGGACACGTTGTGTACTGCCCTTGTTGATGACGGCGCTCATGCTGTTCAGCATCTCTATGATGCTGGTCGAAGCGCCTGAGGATGTGAATGAAGAGACGGATAATGCCCTCCAGATGGAGGATGTGGTGTATCGCGCAAGCGACCCTGGACACATCGTGTTCAGTCAGTACATCACCTCTGACAACTGTGGTTATTGCATGAGTTACGGCTCACCCGCGCACAAGAAATTGAAGAACGATTGGGGTGACAAGTACACCTATGTCTCGTTGCACTCGGCGACTTTCGGAAACACCGCCGATGCGGAATCGGGCAATGTCAACCCAATCCTCGCGGTCACGCATCTGGGCGAGAGCGGCGGCGCGCCGAAGACCTCGTTCGGTGATGCTCAAAGTGGATCGGGCAGTTACTTCATGACGGGTTGTGGCAGCGACACCTGCTGGGACTCCGGCTTCAGCTCCGGTGGCCGAACTCACAGTTCGTACGCTGACTACTCAATCGGGGTCGGCCAGAGCGACAACGGCGACGGCACCTCGACCATCGATATCAGCGTCG
>CAXEUS010000064.1:0-2358 GCA_963999385.1 uncultured Candidatus Poseidoniales archaeon
CGGGTCCCCGCTGCGTACGATGGCTCTGCGCGCTGCCCTTCCTGCACCCACACATTCTCTGTAGAACCCGAACCGCAGCTAGAAACTGAACCTGAACCAGAACCTGTCATGGAGCCCGAATCAGAACCTGAACCAGAACCTGAACCGGAAGTGGCACCGGAGCCTCAGCCGAAGGAGATTACGAAGAAGCCCGCACGCTCAGGTGATGGTGAGTGGACAGCTCACTCGGCAAGCGACGAGATTCGCTGCCCGAAGTGCAATCAGCGTCTTCGTGTCCCGATTGATCGCCGACCCGTACGCGCTCGCTGTGGAGCTTGTAAGGTGGAGTTCCAAGCTGAGAGTTCCTGAACCCCGCTCTTCAGGAATCGTTAGGACATCGCGCCACCCCCGGAGCACAGGGAGTGGTCTGATGAGCGAACCCATCCGCGAGTTCGAGGAGATGTACATGAAGACGCTCTACGGCTTGGCGGAAGAGAATCCAGGGGAACCAATCCGTACCAGTCAGGTCGCCGATGCGATGCAGGTGAGCGCGGCGAGTGCGAGCGAGATGCTCAAGCGGCTCGGAGGCAAGGGATTGCTCGATCACGAGCCATACAAGGGAGTTCACCTCACCGAAGAAGGTCTCGCGTTCGCTTCGCGTGTGAAGCGCCGCGAAGGTCTGATGGAGGTTTTCTTGGTTCAGATGCTCGATTTTGAAGGCGATGTGCACGATGCAGCCTGTAGACTTGAGCACGCGCTTACTGATGAGTTGGAACTTGCTATAGACCGTCTGCTTGATTACCCGGAGTCTACACCCACAGGTGAACCTATTCCTCAAGTTCGCCGAGACATTGACGCCCAATTATCGCACCTGTTGTTGCCGCTCAAGGCACTTCCCGAGGGGGTGTCGGCAACTATCGAACTGCTGGTGCTAGATGGTGTCGAACGCCGCACACTTACAGAGCAAGGATTGCATGCTGGTGCCGAGGTACGCCGAGTTCAGGACGTGTTCGAGGTTGCTGGAACTGAGATGCAGATATCGGATTCGCTCCAAGCAAGGATTCTAGCACGCACCCGCTGAATATCACAATGGGGTACCAAGCCCTGAATATCGAGCGTTTGATTCAGCCCCTTCCTTCAAATGGGTGGCTTGGTTCGGCGACCTGATGCCGGCAGATACTGACTCCACTGATGTGGAGGGCGACGACCTGCGAACACGTCTGCATGCCATGGAGGCCAAACTGGGCCGGATGCGTGACCAGCGGTCCGGTCACAACGACAGTGCACGGGCACACGCCGAGCAGCGCAACACCATTCAGGAGCAATATGGGGAGTTGCGCGACCGAATCAAGGAGCGGCTCGAGGAGCAGAAGGAGATTCGTGTAGAGGCGAAGAAGCACCAGACTCGACGGGATGCCATCCAAGAACAACTGCGTTCACTGTTCTCCCACTCCAAGGGGGCTCGCAGGGGGAACAAGGAGAAGTCTGTGATCGTTCAGTTGTCCGAGAAGCGGGCAGAGATGGACAATCTTGAGCGTCGACTGGAGACCGACAGCAGCGTCACCATCGCCAAAGAGAAGCAGATTTTCAAACAACTCAAATCGCTACGCAATGAGGTCATCGCGCTCGAACCAATGGTGGCTGAAGAGGTGCGTGTGAAGATAGATCTCGACGATTTAGACGGCTCAATCGAGAAACTAAGGGCGGAGGCCGACACTGAGCATGAGGCGATGGTCGCTCTACATGCTAAGGCAGATGAACTGTGGACTGAAATCGAGCCGCTGTTCGCCGACCGAGATTTCCTCAAGGCTGAGGGCGACCGGTTGCACAGCCAGTTCGTCGCTAGTCGCGAGGCGGCTGATGAGGTGCATCAAGCGATGCAGGGTCTAATCGAGAAGGTGACTGAGATTCGTGATGAATTGAAGCAAGAGCAAGCCGAGCGCCAACGGTGGATAGACGATCACAATCGCGAGGTGGAGGACAGTGCACGCAACCCCACCGAGGATGAGGAGTTGGCCGATTCTCTAATCGGTCAATTGCTTTCTGAAGGTAGCCTTTCACTTGGCGGAGGCGGGGTCGCAGAGGCCGAACGCATCGCTCCAGAGAAGAAGCGAGCCAAGCGGGCGTCCCCCGCCCGTCGCGGCCGACGTGGCCGCTCTCAGGATTGAACTTCGGCAGACCGGCTGTATTCAGAGAGCCTACTCTGGCGACTACGCTTGACGAACCAAGAGTCGCGTAATGCCTCCGGGTTGCTGATTCTCTCGGACACGAATCCTACAGCCTCGCCTAGGGAGTCGAACTGTCTGCCGGGATTGTTCATGGCGTCGCGCATCGCTTCGCGGATGAGCCACACTCCAACCGGTGCCCAATATCCCGGGC
>CAXEUS010000065.1:0-1573 GCA_963999385.1 uncultured Candidatus Poseidoniales archaeon
CATACCCTCTCACGCCCGTACACACGGCTACGCGTGCGAGGGAAGCGCTCTTGGATGCCCAATCAGGTATGACGGCGGCTAGAGATTGAATTCACAGGCTCCCGCTGCGGGGACGTAGTCCCCGGGATGATTCACTATCGACCTGATAGTCGGTATTGTTTATCTAGGGCCGTTCGACCGGCCGTTATTCGCATGACTGCAACGATGACAGAACTCGCTACAGATGGAAATCGCTGCACTCACGCACGCGAGCGCGTAGGCACAGCGACTCGAATGGAGGTGGTTGGATGCAGTTGGTAATCGTCGAATCGAAGGCTAAGGCCAAGACCATTCAGCGCTACCTCGGAAACAAGTTCATCGTGATGTCGTGTAACGGTCATGTGCAGGATCTTCCCACCAACCGTAACAGCCCCCATGGTCGTAAGGCGATGTGGGCGGCCGGCGAAGATGAACTGCCTTCACCACCTTGGGAATGGACCGAACGGTCACAGAAGGTGGTCACTGAGATGCGTCGTCGAGCCACTGATGCCGAAGTCACGACGATACATGTCGCCACTGACCCTGACCGCGAAGGCGAGTTCATTGCGTGGCGACTGGCTGAACTGCTCGGGAGCATCGCACAAGTGAATCGCATCGTATTCCGCGAGATCACCAAGACGGCTGTAGAGGCGGCATTGGCATCCCCGGCCGAGGTCGATATGCAATTGGTTGATGCCGCCAAGGTACGTCGCTTCATGGACAGGTTGGTTGGATTCCGTACATCGAAGTTCTCTCGTTCATGGGGGTTGAAGTCCATGGGGCGCGTTCAGACTCCCACGCTAGGATTCGTAGTCGAGAAGGAGATTGAGCGTGAAGCGTTCGTACCAACACCATATTTCGCTGTCAACGCAACTGCCGAGGGAATCGAGTTCAGTGCCCGTTTTCACGAATCTTCTGACGACGATGCCTGGCGTGACGACAAGGGGAAGTTCAACTCCAGACGAACATTCGATGGAGATATGGCGCGCCTTGCCCACGAGTCCCTTTCCAGCGCGAGGGTTCTCAGTGTGAGTACTTCGGAACAGAAGCAGGAGAAGAAGCGCCCGAGACCTCCGTTCACCACAGACGCACTACTGCAGGCGGCGGGGAGTCGTTGGAGTGACTGGACTCCTCAAGCGACGATGCGCGTCGCAGGGGAACTCTACAACTCCGGTCATATCACCTACATACGCACAGATTCCACACGCACCAGCGGGGCCGCCCGGGAGAGCATGAAGGAGTACATCGAGCAGACCTGGGGCGCCGACCATGTCGGGGCCGGAGTGTTGGGCCCCAAAGTCAAGGGTAACGTTCAGGACGCACACGAAGCGATTCGCCCTACCCGCTCCGATGCCGTGGAGCCCGAAGGACTCTCTAGCAAACAGTCACGCCTCTACAAACTCATCTGGGCGAGATTCGCTGCCAGCCAGATGACCGACTCGCGCTACGAGAGAATATCGATGACGTGTGCGGTCGCCGGCTTCGAACGCCCGTTGGCGGGCAGCACATCATGGCGTGTGCACACCGGTTGGGAGGCTGCGTTCGCCGATATCAG
>CAXEUS010000066.1:0-2068 GCA_963999385.1 uncultured Candidatus Poseidoniales archaeon
CTAGATATGGAATCAGGCACATTCTTGCTGCGAATAGACATGCTGGGAAGGGATGAGAGTAGTCTTGTCCGAACTATCAGCGCCACCTGCGGCAGGTGGGCCATTTCGCAAGCGAGTGAGACGGTACACTTCACACGGACTGGAGAGACAATCGCAGACGCGGATGGGGATGGGGTGGCAGACGAGAACGACGGCTGCCCGGATGGGGAATCGTTCCTCTCATCAGTCACAACCGATTGGGATGGTGACGGTTGCTTTGACATCAACGAGGACCTCGACGACGACAATGACGGTGTTGCCGACACGCTGGATAATTGCCCTAAGGGGCAACACCTCAACTGGTTCTCTACTCCAGACATCGACAAGGATGGTGACGGTTGTCTGGATGAGACAGAGGATGATGACGACGACGGAGACGGGATCCTCGATGCCACGGACTCCTGCCTGGATTCGCCCTACGGTTGGTCCTCAACCTTCTCTAATGACCACGACAGAGATGGATGCAAGGATTCCAGTGAAGATGACGATGACGATTCCGACACGATTCCCGACTCCCTAGACGACTGCCCGAAGGGTGTGATTGGATGGATTCCCGATGCCAGCAGCGATCAAGATAGCGATGGCTGCCGCGACAGCGACGAGGATGAAGACGACGATAACGACTTGGTGTTCGATGCCAATGATACCTGTCCCGGCACCATACTCGGCAATCCAGTAGACGAATTTGGTTGCGCCGACTACCAGAGAGATAGTGATACTGATGGAGTGACCGACGACCTAGACCAGTGCCCAGGCACCCCTATTGGCTTGTTAGTCAACGAACAAGGATGTGCTGACTTAGATGGCGATGGTGTGTTCGCTAACGTTGACCAATGCCATGACAGCCAACCTAGATGGACCCCAGATGCGGTTGGGTGCACCGTTCTGCAGTATCCGGTTGCATGGGATGGGAACGGACCCTACTCAACCGAACGCTTCGGCCGCGTCGGGACGATGATGATTCAGACGACAAGCGGCAATTGGCGCATCCAGGATGAGTGGGATGGCAATCACACATACCTGTTCATATTCAACCAGAAATCGAATTCCTACATATCCAATCTGTGGAGTCAGAACGTCGGTGATCTTCTGGCAGCGACCCCCCCGGACACGCACATCTTCTTCGGCTCCTACGACAGTGACTTCGCCAACGATATATCGGGCATGAAAGCTAGGGTTGATTCTTGGCTCAGCAACCAGCCTCAAGAGGTTCAAGACAGCTGGAATGGCCGGGTCCATTACGTCAATGAAAGGGGATGGGATGTCGACGGAAGCCTGCACGATGTCATTAGCGACTGGAGTCAGTTCTACTACGGAATAGACCGCTTCCAGCGCTGGCGACAGATTGGCAGCCTGTTCGACTGGCAGAGCAGTTCATGTTGCTATAGACTAGATTACATCGCTAATGAGCCACACATGTGGAACAAGGAGTTCGAAGTCGAACTTCGACGCACTGACCCTGGTGTCACGGTGATTGACATCTGGGCTGGAGATCGGCACTCCGGAGGATGGAGTGGGGGCCACCACTCCTACCTGAACGGCACCCTTCCCAACGCTAGCGCGATGCTGGGATTCAACACGATGGAGGTCTACATGCACCACGCTTGCAGCGAGCACAGAGATCGCTACGGAATAGACGACGATGGAGACGGCTCTACGGACCGGTACGGGGGTTGCCACGAATGGGATTACATCCAGTACCTCTACATCTGCGATGCAGACAACTCGAGCGTCTGTGGAACCGAGCTAGGTAGGTATATCACGACTTACGGCCGAGAAGGAAAATGGATTACTGACGCATCTCCACTACTGTGGCTCATCAAGGATGGTGGTGAGCGCCGCTTCCGCTACTCGGGAGCCAACGGCGGCTGGCTCAATGTGAGCATCATTCTGTCCAACTGGGATGATGACGGCATGCGCCCGGTTCACGGCGAGTCAGCGTTCAGCGGTGGCACTTTCAATTCGGAGTACAACAACCAGTCTCGCTTCAAGCGGGTGCATTCGGTGAACTCCAGCAGCGCCTTCGACA
>CAXEUS010000067.1:0-2295 GCA_963999385.1 uncultured Candidatus Poseidoniales archaeon
CTACTCATGAAATTTGGATAGATTGGATGTAAATAGTGTCTTTCACGCGAACACTAACTAGATTCAGTCAGTCTCTACGATGGCTGTGCGCACTTCCTCGATTCGGCGGCGGGCTAACTTGTTCTCAGGATCTACATCGAGTACTGCTCTCCATGCTGACTCTGCAAGCTGCAGGTCATCTCGCTCATGGTGTATGGCTGCAATGCGCAGCAACGAATTGGTGTGTCTGGTGTTGATGCGCGTGGTGGCCTCAAAGTCAGTGAGCGCGCTGTCAACCTCTCCAAGTTCGAGATAGAGCAGTGCACGCTGGTAGGTCGCCTCGGGGTAGTCGGGGGCGAGATTCATCGCCTGATTGAGTGGAATGAACGCCTCCTCGGCGCGGCCTTGAGCAAGTAGGCAAGCGCCGTACCTTGTGAGCGCCACTTCATTCTCCGGTTGTTCATCGAGTACGCTCTTGATGTCTGCTTCAGCCTCCTCGAAGATGCCGTGTTGGATGAGGGCCTCCGCCCTGCGCAGTTTGGCCAGCAACAGCGTGGGATACGTCTGTAGCAGCCAGTCACAATCGTCGAGTGCCTTTTGGACATCATCTATGAGAAGGAACAACGTGATTCGATTCAGGCGGGCGCGAACATGATGTGGGTCAATCAGAAGCACCTCATTGAATCGTTCCAGAGCCTCTTCCTGGTAGCCCCTGCGGGCGCTTACGAGACCCTTCACGTACGGTACTACGAGAGACTCGCGCTCACTGACATCTGCCTCATCGATGAGACGGGCAGCATCGTCTACTCGACCTTCATCGAGAGCAATCAGGCTCTCCTCTGCGGCAACCAATGGGTCATCCATCAGGCGACGAGAACGGTTGAGAGATATGCTCGCTTCAGACAAGTCTCCGCCAAGCCTTTGGCAACGTGCTACACATAGCCATGCAAGTCCATTCTCCCGATCGATATCGAGGGCGGCGCGGAACGCTCCTTCTGCCTTGACGAGAATCTCTGTGTCCGCGTGGCCAGCATCCCTGTTGCCATCGTAATCTGAGAGTAGTAGTCGCCCCTTCTGTATGTGCAGTTGCGGCTCGGACCATGTCGGGGCTGCTTCGAGAACGTCCCACGCCTCCTGGCGCCTACCAGCATAGAGATGGCTCTGCGATAGATGGGACCTAATCTCAGCGTTGGATGGATTCTGCTCCACAGCCGATTCCAACGCCGCGAACGCGTCCTCTGTTCTTCCGCTGCGTTCGAGTAAATCCGCCTTCAGCAGCACGAGTCCCGTGCCACCCGCTTCTAGTGCGCAAGCGTGCACCGCGGCCTTGAGAGCCTCGGGCAACTTCTTCGAATCGGATTCAAGTAGTTGAGCAAGGAGGGCCCAAGCCTCCCCATGCTGGCGCCCCCCGGGGATATCCAATCCTGAATGGACACTGTCGATAGCAAGTGGAATTTCGTCTCGGCGTCTGTGCAGACGGGCCTTGAGCAGGTACTGTTCGACGGTGGGGTTCTCTTCAAGGGCAGCTTCGACAGCAGCCAAAGACTGGTCTCCAGCCTCTCCCTGAATGCGCTCCTTCAAGCCGGTGATGAATGAATGGTCGGCTGCTGTCGCCTTACCAAGGGCTTCCAGTCGCTTCACATTGCGCTCGGCGGTATCTGGTTGCAGCAGAGAAAGGCGGCGCAGCAGTTCCTCATCGTCCGGTTCCTGAGCCAACTGTTCAGCCACCCAGTGGGCCTCACCATCGAGATCACCGGCATCACGGCTGATTGCTGCCAAGCAGCGCATCGACACCAGATTGCCCGGAGCGATTTGTTCAACCACTTCACGGTAGCAGGACTCCGCCCACGAATCATCGCCGACCGCGTGCGCGAGTTCTCCAAGTCTACGGGCCTCAAGTGAGGAAAGACCGAGGTTGTGAGGACTAGCGAGATCCAAGGCGTCGAACAGGTCGAACAGACGGGCTGACAGTGCCAGCACCCCTTCATCAATCTCCGCCTCCGGGTGGGTGAAATCTCCATCAGTCAGGTGTGAGGAAAGCATGCCGCGGATGGCCACCAGCAAGTCGGACGCTGCTTCGCGTACGCTGATTCTGCTGCCATCAGCTTCCAGCGACCCCTCCAGGTTCGTGATTGTGGTGTGTGCGGTAATCAGTCCATGCAGCCTTGGTTGAGTGTGTAGCAGTGCTACACAGTCATCGGACAGTCTAGCTACTTCATCGACCAGCAATGATACACGCGCCGATTGAACCTCTCGTTCAGCGACTGCTTCACGGCTGTATCTTCGGAAATGAGTGTCGACCTGAATCATCCAGAA
>CAXEUS010000068.1:0-7732 GCA_963999385.1 uncultured Candidatus Poseidoniales archaeon
CTGTGCCGTGCGTGCAACATGACTCTGGGTGATATGAAGTTAGACCTCCGCGAGCAGACGGAGAACCTGAGCAGAGAGAAGAAGAGCGAACTAATCTATGACTTCTTCATCTTCAAACACGTTCTGCATTGCTCACAAATCGCCGCCGTCAGAGACTTCTATTCCATGTATCTGGAATTCTGGGAGGTGAGGAGGAGATTCGCCAACGGCTGCCACCAACGGGCGCTGAGAACGCATCCACAGAGCCTCGTTGAATCAATCCAGCAGACTGTTTACTGGACCGGGGACTGCCTCGTCGGACATCATCACTGCAGTGAATGCGGTGCTTGTCACACGAACTCCAGCACACATCACAGTGGACACAACCTGCCTTATCTCATCGATAGAAGATAATTTGTTGCACGTCCGTCCGCTGATGCTCAGTTCTGATAGGAGAGTGAGAGCGCGAACGGGCGGCCGTCTAACTCGACCCGCGAACGCACGATGTGGAATACTCCACGGTTAGGAATTGGGACTTCATGAAGACCGTCAGCGGTGAACGACTGTGGTGCCAGACCCATCCCTAGTCCAGTCGCCTTCAGAATAGCTTCCTTATCGACCCACAGCTCAGTAGTGCGTACACTCGCCTCCTCGGCATCCAAGTCCCACAACTTTGCGAGGGATGTCCGTTCCGACGGGCTTGCCATCAACGGGAGGATGTTGCGCTGTCGAGTGACATCAAGTGGTTCGATATCGAGGCCGATTAACATCCGATTAGGTCCGATGATGACGGCGGCGGCACCGCCACTGTGGGCAATCGACACAGAAGGTGGAAAATCCACTCCTGCGAGTATCGGTCTGCGGAAGGCGTCGCGGTCGATGCGTAACAGATTCGGATCATATCCCGAGAGGTAGAGCAATTGTGCCAACAGATAGCGGCCAGATGCATGCTCCTCAGCTCGTTTTGCGCTCTTGAATCGCGCAGCTTCGTTTCGGTTGACAAGCAGTACATCACTGACATCGGGCGGAGCGGCAGTTGGTTCGGTGGCGCGAACAGGTATCCACGCTGCGGTTACTCCTGGAGGAGTCCCCAAAGGTAGGTCAAGGGAGACGGGGGCAGCGGCTGGATTCCACATATTATACCCTATTTGTCAATTGGAAAGGTAATTTTTCAATTGCGATTTAACTTGAACTCCTTTTCCGACTCAACTGGAGCCATTCCCTTCAGGCGCACACCGTTGAGTGCCAGTACTGGGTGATCGTCTGCATCGACGATTAGAACATCGTGCAGAGTGATTCCATCAGACTCCGCAGCCCGTCGAACACTGCGCACTCGGAGGCCGCCGGCTACCGGAGTCTGCAGCAGTTCAACCTGCTCGATACCCACAGGAAGTGACTGCAGTCCATCGATTTCCATGGCCACCATGCCAGCATTCTGGAATCCGACCTCGATGAGCATAGGTAGTGCCTCGAGAAGAACCGGGTCGTTGGCAAACTGGATTGCATTCGGCAACTCGCTACGCATCAGAGCAATTCCATCGCAACCCACATCTCCGTTCACGCTCGAACCTGCAATGATGCCGCCATGGACCTGAAACCTCGGCCCGTGGAAAAATCGCTCGTAGATGAATGAGGTTGGAAGCGTTGGTACTCCGTGCTCCGGGATACCGACTGCTGGAATGCACGGGTCCGGATTCTCTGCACCCTGTTTGAGCATGCGCACGGTGCCAGAGTGGTGCTGACGCGGCTCTCCGAATACCTCTCCAGCTTTGTTCACCAGGTCTGATTCCAGAATACATTCGACCCACACATGCGCATCATCTTGGCGGGCGAACGTAGCTCGAACGCGCACCTTCTGCTCGTCGCGTACCAGTTTGACAGGTAGACCGAAGCTCACATCGTCGAATCCGGAGAGGGTGCACGGAGGCCACAGTAGTTGGGCGGCCTCAGCAAACATCTCCAGAGCCATCACTCCAGGCAAGTATGGTGTGCCATCGATTGCGTGGTCGGAAAGGAATGGGAACTGTTGCGCGTCTAGAGTACACTCGCTGACGAGACTCTCGTACGGATCGTGATTCACGATTCGATCGATGAATGGGAAGCGAGCAGGCTCGGCGAGCAGTCCAGCCACATCGGGTGCGAGTCTCTGCGGTGGCTCGCGGGTACTCTCAGTCTCATCCAGCATCCCCAATCTGCCGGCGATGACAACCATGCGCTTCCCTCCACGCATCACCTCGTCAACGAACAGTTCGACACCTTGTTCAACTGGAATAGTCTCTATTCCGGCACTCTCGAACACAGTCTCGATACTTCCTCGAGTGGCCATCCCGACGTCACGCCATCCGGACCAAGCAATCGCCACCGCCCGTGGCTCATCTTCACTGACAGCCAGACGGCACATCTCGGTGTCTAATACGCAGTTGGCCGCCGCGTAGTCGACCTGTCCACCGTTGCCGAAACGACCGGCTATCGAGGTGAAGCAGCAAATGAAGCGAAGATCTGCATCGTGGTCGCGAGCGGCATTGGAAAGTGTCAGCCAGCCACTCACCTTGACGGACATCACCTTGGCGAACATCTCGAATCCCTTGTCTCCAAGCAGTTTGGAATCCTCCATACCAGCACCATGAACGATGCCAGTCACTTTGCCGACCTCGTCTGATAGTTCAGAGAACACCCGATTCACATGTTTGGGGCGGATTACGTTGCAGTGATGGTATGAACCACGGTTTCCACTAGCCTCAATCGCCTCCAGAGTGCGCAGTATGTCGACTGAACGCATCACTTTCGACCACTTACTTTCCCACTCGACAATCGTCACCTTGGAACCCTTGGACCCTTTCTGCATCTGCTCCCGCAGGTCCAGTTTGCGTGCTTCCAACGTCTGTTCATCCGCGGACAGCAGGTCCGCCACCCCATGGTCGAGTTTGGTACGGCCGAGCAGAGCGAAATGTGCCCCTACGTCTGGATTGGCCTCCGCCAGTCCAACGATGCAAGCCGCGGTCACGCCTGAGCCACCACCCGATACTACCCAGACATCGTCGGAAGCCAATCGAGTGGGCTCCGCTTCCAACCGCTCGTCGTAGAGACACATCTTCCAGCGGCGATTATCGGCATCGATGCCGACCTCGACCGGCCCCGGCTGCTCTAGTTCGGTGAGTATGCGTTTTGCGAGCGCATCGGGATCGGTGAGATGGTCCGGAGCGATATCGAGTGCTCGGCAGCGCAGTCTCTCGCGCTCGCGCGCGTAAGACTTGACTATGCCATGAGCACCTGCCCCAAGCGAGTTGAAGCGCTTGCCACCGTTGCCGTGACGCCCGTCAAGTGAGCTCACGGAACAGATGATTCCGCCGGCGCGCACACCAAGGTGGGAATCCACCGCTTGCAATATGCCGAAGAATCCATGCGCCACCATTGTCGTCTGTGCCTGATTGGTCACCTCGGCCCATGCCATCCCAGTGAGTGTGAGCGGTGCGAGATGAATCACTCCTGAGACATCGATGTCACCGAGATGCTCGTGTAACTGACCGAGTTGCTGCTCGTTACCAGGATTCAAACGAATGATGTCGACTCCGGACTCGTGCTCGACCTTAATCTTCGAGACGATGCTCGGGTCGAGCATCAGCCGAACAGCCTCGACGCCTTCTGCTTCGAGTTTGTGCGACAACGCTTCGGATACTCCCCAGTTGTCATCGGTGATTAGCACATAACTGCCCTTGAGGAATACCGGATCTGGCTCGCCAGCCTCAGCCTCCTCGACTTCCACCTGCCAGCGACGGACTGTGGACTCGCCAACTGGCTCCGACGCAGGGGGTTGTGAAATCACCTCATCCTCTGCTTCCTGTTGTGAGGATTGAGCGGAGGCAGAGTCAGCAACTATCTCGGCCCCCGTAGTGCCTCTCATGCCGTGAATGTAGGAGATCATGTGGTTGAGTGTTGGGTGGTCTCGGAGTTGGAATGATTCGTCGACTGGAATCTCAAAGGCGTCACGGCAATCCCCCATTATCTCAGCCTGCTTCACCGTGTCAATCCCTAGTTCACCCTCCAGATCCTGGTCGAGTTCGAGGAAGTCCTCTGGATAGCCAGTGTGTCGCACGACTATCTCAATCACCTTGGCAACCAAGTCCTCATCGTGTACTGCTTCCACAGGATCTGCCTCTGATGCCGATTGTTCAGGAGTCGGGTCTGCAGGTGATGGAGGCTCAGGAGGAGATGAATCTGGAGTGGCGCCATCGCCCATACCCTGGATGTAGGCAATCATGTGGTTGAGAGTGGGGTGGTCACGCAACTGGAACGACTCGTCAACTGGGAGTGAGTGTGCCTCTCTCAATTCGGCCATTATCTCAGCCTGCTTGACAGTGTCAATTCCGAGTTCACCCTCCAAGTCCTGATCTAGTTCGATGAAGTCCGTTGGGTATCCAGTGTGACGCGACACCGTTTCGATGACGTCAGCCGTCAGTGCGTCGTCACTGGCGGGGGCGGCTGGCTCTGGCACGGACTCTGGTTCCGACTCCGTTTGGGTGGCTGGAGGCGGAGGGGGGGTGGGCTTGGGTTCCGGAGCGGGGGCAGGAGTACTAGGGGCTGCGTCGTACTCCAGTGGTAGCCAGTCGTCGCCCTGCACGCCACCGATGAGCTTGTCGTCAGAATCAATCCAAGCAACCAGTTTGCGCTCCAACTGCCTCATCTCGGCTGAACCTCCAGTCTGTTGCTCCACCCACCGCTGCACCTGTTCAGGATGGATACGACCGAGTCCGCGTGCGATGCGCTTGAACATGGAGAGAGCAATCTGTGAGCCGAATCCGGCTCCGTGGCGTAGAGCGTACTCGACCTCGTATTCACCACCCTCGGACAATCTGAGGTTGCCAAGATCGGGGTCCGGGTCGCGGAAATTTGCGATTGGTGGCAGACGTCCACATGCGAGTCCGTACAGCACCACCGCATCCTCTATGCCGACCCCCATCGGATGGCCGGTGAATCCCTTCGTGTTGGTGATAATCAACTCATTCGCAGAATCACCAAAGGTACGACGTAGAGCCTCAATCTCTGCAGCGGCGGAACCTCCTCTGGGTGGTGTAGCCGGTTCGTGCGACATGAACGTCGTCAGCGGGGCAATCTCCCTACGATTGAAATTCCATTCCCGTTCCATCCTGCCAACGAATCCATCGAGTGAATTCGCTACATTCTGGACGTCGAGGCGGGTCGGATGAAACGCTGAGTTACCAATGTGGGCGCCGAGCAGTTCGGCGTACGGAGTGACACCGCGTTCGTCAGCATGACTGGAACGCTCGATCACGAAGGCAGCGCCGCCCATGCCCATCAGCATCCCGCTGCGCCGAGCATCGAACGGCAGGCTCGTCTCCTCGACAACGTCCCCCATCGCGTGTGCTCCAGCAGCTGTGAAACCGGAGCCGAGCCATTCCATCAGGTCGTCGCCGCTCGCATCATCACCGCTGATGATAATCACCCGGTCTGCGCGACCGGTGGTTATCCAATCCTCAGCGATTGCGAAGGCAGCAGGGGTTGAGGCGCACGCGTTGTTAATCGCCGCGTTCGGGCCGCGCGCACCAATCCACTGTGCGAATTGTCCGTGGCCCATTACCAGCACCTGAAGCAGGAAGCGGCGGTCGAACACCCCGGTTTCATCAGCCGCGTCATTAGCTGCATTACGCATCGCTTCTGCAAGGCCCGGGAACGCTGAGGCGAATACCACACCAGTACGGTCACGTATGGTATCTGGTAGATTCCAGCCGCGCACCAGTCGCTTGCCCTTCTTGCTAACCTGTTCGTCTGGAACTAATGGAAGACCAGCGTCCCGCAGCGCCTCTAGTCCGGCGGCGAATGCCAACTTAGTACTGACATCCATCGCTGCCACAATCTTCGCATCGATGCCGTACTGCTCGGCGAGGTCGAAGTATCCCCCTCGGCCAGCCAACTGAGGAATCGTATCGAATCCCTCGCACGGAATCAGTTCAGCACTGCCATCGGCATTCTTGACGATACGTACGATATTCTTGTCGAGCATCTTCTGCTTGACTTCATCGGAAAGTTGGCTGATGAAGTTCTCGCCGGCGGTGATACGCTCAAGCGAGTCGGGAGCGAACACCTCCTCCATGCCCGGCAATCCCAGGCTCACACCAGTGACCACGTAGGGGTCTGCTCTGCGCTGCTCTAGCGCATCCGCTTTGACTACCGTCACAGCACCGCTGCCACCACCAACAGCCACAGTATATCCTGACGGAGGAGAGGTGACCCATGCGACCAACGATGGGAGTGTGGTGAGCGCGCTGATGTCAGCCGGACCGTTTACCTGAGCTTCTGTGGCTATGCGATCCAGCAACGCCTGCAACGGAACGCCATTCAGTCCAAGCGCGGTTAGTTCCAACTCGCCGCGCACCAGACGAGCGGGATAGCCACAAGCTTCTGAAATCCGCTCAGCAAGATACCCTTCGATATCCGGCTCTGTACTTGTGGCAGAACTACGAGGGGATACGGACACAGAAGCACTCGCTGGCAGTTTAGGGGAGGAAGGACGCGGCCCCTTGACATCCTCTGCACCAGCGACCGATGCACCGTGCCACAACTCAAGCGGCCCGGCACGGAATCCATCGGTGAGCATATCAGAATCAAACTCTGGCAGGGTCGGTGTGCGTCCTGCCAGCGCGCAAATGGCAAGTGCGTCATGGAAGGTGGCGACGCCACCCATCTTCGGATGGTTAGTGCCGCTCACTATGCGGTCCTTGTCTGCCAGCACCTGCTCTGCGAACAGAGATAGTGCTCGCTTTGGACCCACTTCCAAGAAGAGTCTACCCCCAGCCTCGTGCATCGTTTCCATCTGGCGCGTCCATTCAACAGGAGACGACATCTGTGGAGCAAGTTGGGCTAGGATGGAGTCGTGAGCGGTCTGGCCGGGAATGAGTGAGTTAGGGTAGAAGTGCCCGTCGTAGTTGGCGGTGACCGGAATTCTCGGAAGTGAGATTTCCAACCCTTCAAGGAAGCGACGGAGGGGCTCGTTCGCAGGAGCTACGATACGCGAATGGAACGCATGACTGGTCTGCAGCACCACACACTGAATCCCCATCTCAGCAAAGTTGGCGAGCACCGCATTCATCGGTTCTGTCTCACCGGCAATGACTGTCATCAAGGGTGAGTTCTTGTTCGCTGCAATCACATAGCCATCTGAAGATTCGATGACCTCAATCACAGTTTCATAGGGTGCAGTAATGCTCGCCATCAAACCGCGATCGGGAACCTCGACACTGCCCATCTCGGTGCCGCGAGCGGCCGCTGCTCTGAGTGCGTCGTGGAACTGCAGTATTCCTGAAACCATCAACGCGGCGTATTCTCCAAGCGAATGTCCAGCGACCATATCCGGCTCGATTCCGTGTTCCTTCAGCAATCGGTGGATAGCAAGATCAGCGGTCAGCATCGCCGGCTGAGTGAATTCAGTTTGCTTCAACTTCTCCTCAGCGAGTGCCGCATCCTGTTCTGACAAGCCCTCTCTGAGAACGAATTCTGAGAGCCGTTCACCCCCCAGGATGTCGACCATTGTGCGGTCAGCCTCCACCCAAGTGTCGCCGATAATCTCGTAGCGCCTAGACAGGTCAAATGTCATGCCTACATACTGACTTCCCTGACCAGGAAACATCTGCACCAGTCCCGCTTCACGTGGCAACGGCGGTGCATCGGTAACGTGTACCATCTGCTTTGACAGGAAATCCCACTTCTCCCGGTCCTCCAGATTATCGAGCAACAGGTC
>CAXEUS010000069.1:0-10032 GCA_963999385.1 uncultured Candidatus Poseidoniales archaeon
CTACAAGGCCTGTCTTGATGCTGTACACGAACGGGTTCCGGAAGTCACGTTGGAGCTGCTCTGCTCGGATCTTGATGGAAATCTGTCCGCCCTCGATGACCTTCTTGATTCTAGTCCGCTGGCGGTGTTCGCACACAACGTTGAGTGTGTTCCACGATTGGACCGGAAGGTGAGGGATGCTCGGGCGTCGTTCGCACAATCTCTAGCTGTTCTCAGAGAGGCTAAACGGCTGCGTCCGGACATTCTCACCAAGAGCAGTCTGATGGTTGGATTAGGTGAGACTGATGAGGAGGTCGAGGATGCTCTGACACAGTTGCGCGACGCCGGCGTGGGACTCGTGACCCTCGGTCAGTATCTCCAACCATCGTGGAAGCACATCTCCATCCACCGCTTCCCTACTCCAAAGCAGTTCGCGGAGTGGGACTCCTGCGCCCGAGAACTGGGATTCTTGGCGGTCGCTAGCGGACCACTGGTGCGCTCCTCGTATCGAGCCGGTTTGCTGCTTGCAGAAGCGCGGGGCGGGCCGCCTGTCGTGACTGTCTCGGCCACTGGGTCTGCCGTCAGCAACCTCGTACCGACAACGCTCACTGATGAGGCCACAGGACAACCATGATAGTCAGCAGGAGATGAGGTGAAAGCATGACAGAACGGGAGCCTGTCGCGACATCTGAACCGTACACGGTTCCCACTGCTCCGTTCCGACCGGGTGACGAACCTGAGTTCGACTCCTGGCCATGGACACCGGCCGACCTCGACCGCCCAGACCCCAAGACCTGTGAGAGTTCAGACACACGCGAACACGCTCACGGCCTCGTGCGCGTACTCGCGGATGACAATCTTGCATCGGGTGCATGGGACCCGGGATTGGATGCTGATACTCTGCGAAGAGGTCTGGAACTGATGGTACTCCTGCGCATCTTCGATGACCGGATGATGAAGATGCAGCGAACGGGGAAGTTGTCGTTCTACATGCGTTCATTCGGAGAGGAGGCGATTGCAATCGCCCAGACGATGGCGCTGGAGGAGCAGGATTGGGTATTCCCCACTTATCGACAACCTGGTGCGCAGTTCGTGCGCGGAAGAGACATGGTGAGCATGATCAACCACTGCATCGGCAATATCGAGGACAACATCAAGGGGAGGCAGATGCCGGTGCACTACTCCTATCGCGACGGGCGCTACATATCCGTATCCAGTCCTGTGGGCACTCAGTTTCCGCAGGCTGTCGGAGTTGCGATGGCTTCGGCGTATCGCGGTCTAGATGAGGTGACCATCACCTGGATTGGGGACGGAGCGAGCGCGGAGGGTGACTACCACTACGCGCTGACCTTCGCCAGCGTGTTCAATCCGCCCGTAATCCTCAACGTCGTCAACAACCAGTGGGCCATCTCAACACACCGTAATTTCGCCACCGGAGGGTCGAACTTCGCCTCCCGCGGGCTTCCGTATGGGGTTCCTTCGATCCGCGTCGATGGGAATGATTTCCTCGCTCTCTACTCCGTCACCAAATGGGCTCGCGAGCGAGCGGGCGCGGGCGCGGGTCCTACTCACATCGAGGTGTTGACCTACCGCGCTGCTGGCCACAGCAGCAGCGACGACCCGACCCGCTATCGCCCCGAGGATGAGTACGGCGCCTGGCCGGGTGGCGACCCAATCGAGCGACTCAAGAATCATCTCATCACGATTGACGAATGGTCCGATGAACATCAGCAGGAGTTGGAAGCGCGCATCGATGAGGAGGTGATGGCCGCCTACAAGGAGGCGGTGACGCACGGTGACCTCGCTTCTGGCCCCTATCCTCCAGCATCCACCATCTTCACCGAGGTCTACGAAGAGATCCCGTGGCACATTCAGGAGCAGCGCGAAGAGCTGGGCAAATAGGGGTGAGATGATGACGAACATGAACATCATCGGCGCGCTGAACAGCGCTCTCGACAGCATGCTCGACCAAGATGAGAACGTCGTCATCTTCGGAGAGGATGTCGGCTACTTCGGTGGCGTGTTCCGAGTCACTGACGGACTACAGGAGAAGCATGGAGCCCACCGCGTGTTCGACTCGCCGCTCGCAGAGGGTGGAATCGCCGCCATCGCCTTCGGGATGGGACTGAACGGACTGCGTCCCGTCGTCGAAATCCAGTTCTCCGACTACATCTTCCCTGCCTACGACCAGATTGTCAATGAGATCGCCAAATTGCGCCACCGCTCCGGCGGCGAGTTCTGGACACCTGTCACCGTGCGCACGCCCGCGGGAGGAGGTATCCGCGGCGGACACCACCATTCTCAGTCTCCCGAGTCGCAGTTCACGCACACACCGGGCCTCAAGGTCGTCTACTGCTCTACCCCGTACAATGCCAAGGGGTTGCTAACCAGTGCCATCGAGTGCAACGACCCGGTGATATTCTTCGAACCCAAGCGCTGCTACCGCGGCCCCTTCTACGGCGACCCGCACAACGTCCCCACATGGGGCGACCACCCAGACGCAGAGGTCCCAGAGGAACACTACACGATTCCCCTCGGAGAAGCACGGATGGTGCAGGAAGGTGAGGCGTGCACGGTAATCTCCTGGGGGGCGATGGTACACGTGTGCGAACAGGGTATCCGCGACAGTGGTGTGGCGTGTGACCTCATAGACCTCCAAACTCTCGTTCCGTGGGACAGAGACGCGATAGTGGACTCTGTCAACAAGACCGGAAGGTGTGTCATAGTGCATGAAGCGCCCAAGACCAGCGGATTCGGAGCAGAGATGGCTGCCAGCGTGCAAGAGCGCTGTTTCTACTCACTTGAAGCCCCCATCGAAAGAGTGACCGGCTGGGACACTCCGTTCCCACACAGCACAGAGTGGGACTACATGCCCGGACCGAGTCGAATTGCAGAGGCGATTCAGAAGACGCAGGAGGCCTGAGAATGGGAATTCACGCATTCAAACTGCCCGACATCGGCGAAGGTGTCGTCGAAGGCGAGGTGGTCGCATGGCACGTCAAGGAGGGCGACGATGTCAGGGAAGACGACCCCATCGTCGACGTGATGACCGACAAGGCGAACGTGACTATTCCCAGTCCGGTGACCGGCTCGGTTCTGAATACGGTCGGTGGAGTCGGCGATATCATCGCAGTGGGCAAGGTATGCATAGAATTCGAAGTCGAGGGCGCCGGGAACGCTGACGAGCCATCAGTGGAGGCTGAGCCAGAACCTGAACCCGAGTCAGAACCTGAGGCGGTGCCTGAACCGAAACCTAAGCCTGCGGCGCCAGCTGCTGCTCCGGCCAAGTCGGGCAAAGCGTTGGCTTCCCCCGCAGTACGCAAGGCTGCGAAGCAGGCGGGCGTCGATTTGGGTAGTGTTTCAGGCAGTGGACCGGCTGGAAGAATCACAAAAAGCGATCTGGATGCATTCATGGCAGGCGGGGGTGAACTGGCGGCCGTGCAATCCGGTGGGTCGGGCCGTGCGGCCGCTTCAGGAGTCACTGAGATTCCGCTGCAGGGGCTGCGACGCAAGATTGCCGAACAGATGGTCAAGTCGACCAGTAGCATCCCGCACTTCTCCTACTTCGAAGAGGTAGATGTCACCGACCTCGAGGCGCTGCGCCAGTGGCTAAACGAGAATCGCGATAAGGGTCAGGAGAAGTTGACCTATCTGCCGTTCATCATGCAGGCTCTGGTCAAGGCGTTCAACTCCGGACACGCCGGCTGCAATGCGCACTACGACGAGGAGCGGGAGGTGGTTCTGCAACATGCTGCGGCGCACATCGGCATCGCCACCACCACCGAGCGCGGACTCTACGTACCGGTAGTCAAGAACGTCGAAGCGCGTGACATCTGGGAGACGGCGGCCGAGTTGAATCGGGTGGCGGGAGCTGCCCGCGATGGCAGTGCCAACCTAGACGACCTATCCGGCTCAACATTCACCATCACTAGCCTCGGCCGTGACGGAGGCATCGGCGCCACACCGATCATCAACCATCCTGAGGTGGGAATCCTAGGTGTGCACAGCGCCACCGAGAGAGCGGTGGTTCGCGGTGGCGACATCGTCATTCGGCGCATGATGAATCTCTCCTCTTCGTGGGACCACAGGGTTGTGGACGGGGCTGACGGAGCGGCTCTGGTGCAGGCGTTGAAGGGAATGCTGGAGCATCCGTCATCAATTTTCATGTGAGGGCCACCATGGTCGAACAGATCTCTTGTGAGGTACTCGTCGTCGGTGCGGGACCTGGGGGTTACGTAGCCGCCATCCGGGCTGGACAACTGGGGCTGGACACCGTCATCGTCGAGGGAGACAAGGCTGGAGGGACATGTCTCATCCGTGGATGCATCCCCTCCAAAGCGGTCATTCACGCCGCCGAGCGCTTCGAGTGGCTCAAACAGCATCAGGAAGGGCACATGGGCATGTCAATCTCAGGCGATGTGTCGCTGGACATGCCCGCACTCATAGGCTGGAAGGATGACATCGTCACGAAACTGAACAAGGGTGTCGAATCACTGCTCGCTAATGCAGGAGTCAGACTGGTCACCGGATGGGCAAACTTCCTCGATGGCAAATCCTGCTGGGTCACAGATGCTGCAGGTGAACGAGTGGCGCACATCAGCACTGACAACGTGATTATCGCAACAGGTTCAGTACCAATCGAGCTGCCGTTCATGCCATTCGACGAACAGAACATCATCTCATCGACGGGAGCGCTCGATCTCGATGAGTTGCCAGAGAAGGTGGCGGTCATCGGTGGTGGATACATCGGTCTTGAACTCGGATGTGCTCTCAGGAAGTTGGGCAGCGAGGTGACAGTCATCGAGGGGCTCGATTCGATACTGGCGATGTTCGACAAGGAATTGCGCCGACCACTTGAGCGCTGGCTGAAGAAGAACGGCGTGACCGTACACACCGGCTGCACTGCGGAAGGTGCTGAGGTCGTCGATTCGGGAGTCGACCTGACATGGAACAATGGGGACGAATCAGTCACTGAGAACTTCGACCGTGTGCTTGTGACCGTTGGACGTAAGGCCAACATCACCGGTTGGGGGCTCGATGAGATGGGTGTGAGTCTCGATGACTCTGGTCGCTTCATCGCCATCAATTCACAATGCCAGACGAACATGCGCGGCATCTACGCCATCGGTGATGTGACCGGCGAGCCGATGCTCGCTCACCGCGCCAGCGCGCAGGGAGAGATGGTGGCCGAGGTCATCGCTGGAGAGGATCGCGAGTTCGACAAGATGGCGATTCCAGCCATCGTGTTCACCGAGCCGGAGATTGTCAGTGTCGGCCTGTCTGCCGAGGAGGCTGAAGCCGCTGGTGAGCAGATTCTGGTGGGCAAGTTCCCACTGGCAGCGAGTGGGAGGGCACTCACTCTGGAATCCGACAAGGGCGGTGGCTTCGTACGCGTAGTAGCGCGCGAGTCCGACCACGTGATTCTCGGAGTGCAGGCGGTGGGCAGCCACATGGCAGAGTTGGTTGGCGAGTTCACACTGGCGCTCGAGATGGGAGCGGTGCTCGAAGATGTGGCGGCCACGGTGCACGCACACCCGACGCTGACCGAATCATTCCACGAGGCGGTGCTCAAGTCCCTTGGCCAAGCCATCCACACGAGGTGAGCGCTTGAGGGAGTTCACCGTACTCCGTCTAGGTGTGGTCGATCACGAGAAGGTGGCCGCCGAGATGCTGCGGCTGCAGCAGGCACGGCTTGCCGAGGAGATTGGCGACACGCTCATCCTGGTCGAGCACCCTGAGATTGTGACTGTCGGACCCAAGGCGCGCCGGGAGGGGGTAGTGGTACCTGAATCCTATGCAACTTCACCTATAGACCGTGGCGGGGGAATCACATGGCATGGCCCCGGACAACTGGTCGGCTATCCCATTTTCCGATGGGATCTCGATGGTGAAGTGAATGTTGCTTCCGTGACTTCACTGCTCGAATCATGGATCATGTCTGCCCTCGCACTCTTGGGCGTCGATTCCAGTCGCGACCCGCGGATGCAGGGTGTGTGGGTGACAGAACACAAGGTAGCGAGCATCGGGCTTGCATTCCTCAAGTGGGTGTCACGACACGGATTCACCATCAACTACGACACGCCGACTGGCCGGGTGGAATCACTGGCTGCATGCGGCATGGAGAAGGGCACGACAACCAGTCTGTCTGCATTAGGTAAGGATGGTCTGACTAGGGGTGCCCTGGAAGAAGCATTGCTCACCACCGCGGCGGATGTTCTGCACAGGTCAGCGGGTGTTGTGCACGAACCTGTTGGCTCGCCACCATGGCTGCTGGCGGAAGCGAAGGTTTGAGAGGGGCCTTGCGCGAGCGGGTGGTATGTTCCGCTCAGGAAACCCAGCACTGAACCAGAACACCTTCGAAGCTCCGTGGGAGAGTGAAGCCCACAACCAGATGAGTCTCGAGGGCGTGGCGAACAAGACCGGTATCCTACTCGGGATTTGCCTTGTCACCGCGGTCGCCTCGTGGATGACGCTGCTGCAGAATCCTGGACTCGGATTCCTGTTGATGATTGTCGGAGTCATCGGAGGGTTCGTTCTCGCTATGGTCACCATATTCAGCGACAAGAAGAACGCCGCATACACAGCTCCGCTCTACGCCGGCTTTGAGGGATTGTTCCTTGGGCCGATATCAGGTATGTTCGGAGTCGCCTACGAGGGTATCGTCTGGCAGGCAGTGGCGCTCACCTTCGGAGTATTCCTGACCATGCTGGGAATCTATCGGGCGCGTCTGATCAAGCCGACGGAGAACTTCCGCATCGGAATGTCAGCTGCCATCGGTGCTGTGGTGCTCATCTATCTGGTCAGCATCATCAGCAGCATGTTCGGTGCAGGCATTCCACACATCCACTCCAATGGACTCATCGGAATCGGTTTCTCGCTGGTGGTGGTCGTCATCGCCGCCCTCACGTTCGTACTCGACTTCGACTTCATCGAGAACGGAGTCGAATCGGGAGCGCCGAAGCATCTCGAGTGGTATGCCGCGTTCGGGCTGATGGTCACGCTCATCTGGCTCTACGTCGAACTGCTGCGCCTACTGTCCAAGATTCGCTCGCGCTGAGCCTGCGCATCGTTGATGGGCGCGACTGCTCTACGACCCCTCATGGAGGAATGGGAGCATCCGCTGTCGCCCAATCTCGGTGGGCCAGCGTCGGGAGCCGCAGTGCCGGCGGTCGACTACTTCGACTGGTACTTCCCTCGCCTCTACGCCGGCGTCGAACACGACCTGACGCAATCCGGATTCCAGCATCCATGGGATTGGAGCGCGCTGGCGGGTGGAACGCTTCCCGATGACATCTGTGCACAGTTCGGTGAACCGCTAGACGCCAACGTCTGGGTGGCGGACCGAGAAGGAGTTGCTCCGGAACGGGTTGTAGTTGGACATGGTGTGACGCAATGCCTGACGCTGGCGCTGCTGGCAGCGATTGAGGATGGTGCCCCTCGTCGTGTAGCGGTCGAAACGCCGTCGTACGCTCCCGCATCACAGTTCGCTCGCCTGCTCGGTTGCGAAGTCGTGCCCTACTGGAGAGGGCCAGCGCACACCGGGGACACCGGGCCGTGGCTGCTCGACAGAGATGGGTTGGCGGATATATTGGAGGATGTGTCGGCTCTTGTTACGACCAGCCCCCAGAATCCAACAGGCTGGATGATGACTGCAGATGACCAGCAGTGGTTGGCTGACGCGTGCGCCGAGGCAGGGGTTGCCATCGTTGCGGATGAGGTCTACCTAGATTCGACTCGTGGGACTCCCGATCACCGCCCGTTCTTCACCTACGGTGAGCACTGCCTGTCTGTGAATTCGCTGACCAAGTGCTACGGCCTGGGCTCGCTGCGCTTCGGCTGGGTCATCGGCTCGCCTGAGCGCATCTCCGCTGCCACTCGTGCCATGCATAATCTGCAATCGCTGCTGTCGATTCCGACGCTTCGGCTGATCAAGCTCGCCTGGCCACACCTCGCCGAGCCACTTGCTCTGAGCAGACGCAGACGAGAGCAAAATCTGCCGCTGTTGCTCGATGTGCTGGCGGCACACGGCATCGATTGGACCCCGCCGCCCAGCGGCATCTTCGGCTGCATCCCGCTCTCAGGTGATTGTGACGCTCAGCAGTCTATCGAGCAGATCGCCGAGCCATTGGGATTGTTGGCGATACCATGCTCGATGTTCGCGCCGCAACTCTCCAATCAAATCAGAATCGGCTGGGGCGCCCCACCTGAGGAATTCCAGCAGTCGTTGGCTGCATTCGATGAGTTCCTCGGACGACTGGCTTGAACAATCCTCTAAGGAGGTGAAGCCTGTGGTGCCGCGCATGCCTTCGGCTGTACTGGCCATCTCTGGCGCTTCAGGCGCCCGCTATGGAGTGCGTCTGCTGGAGCAGTTGTGCGCTTCTGGATGGGAGGTGCATCTCGTGGTGACAAGCGCCGGAGCAATCAACCTCGACCTGGAGTGCGGCATCACCCCCGAGGAATTGGCAGCAACCAACGGCGCGCTGCTCGAGGACAATGACAATCTGGCAGCGAAGGCGGCATCGGGCTCGGCGAAATTCGACGCCTACGTAATCTGCCCGGCATCTGGAACGACCATGGGGAAGCTGTCCAACGGCATCTCGGACAATCTGGTCACCCGTGCAGGGATGGTGGCGCTCAAGGAACGGCGCAAACTGGTGGTCGTCCCGCGTGAGACTCCCTATGCGACCGTGCAACTGGAGAACATGACCCGCCTCTCCACCTGGGGTGTGGTCGTGCTGCCCGCCAATCCGGGATTCTACAACAAGCCTGAGACAATCGATGACCTGGTGGATTTCGTGGTGGCACGCATCCTCGACCAGTTGGATGTGGAGCATGAACTGGGGCAGCGCTGGACCGGTGAGGAGATTCACGCTGCGGAGTCAGCGAACCCTGACTTCACGCCATGAGGCTTTCAGCCTCAATCCTGCACTGAAAACGGTTGGGTTGATGAGGGGCCCGCGGTCCCATGACACTGAGAGGATGGTCGACTACGACGATTTCACCTCGAAGGCGTTGGCTGATGCGCTCGCATTCGCTGGCCTAGCCACCAGCGGCAACAAGGCCGCCCGCACCGCTAGACTGGCCGATGCAGGCATCACTGCCGACCGAATACTGGTCGACCCGGATGGCCGCGTCACCCTCTCAGACTCGAGTGGAGAGGTGCTCACAGCCGAAGTAGTCGAGGATGCTGACTTTGCGACACGGTTCATCAGGCGGAAGGTCGAACTGTTTGGAGTACAGATTCCTGCAGCCGCTCTGGTCGGTGTGCTGCTGTTAGGAACACTCGGTGCCGGATTCCTGGCAGGCCCGATGATTATGGCATGGTTGCAGCCGGAACCGGAGTACGAGTTGATCGACTTCGATACCGCCAGAGCCCGTGGATTCGCCGAGCACCTCGTGAGTCTGGGTCATCCAGAATGGAAAGGACGACACTCGGGGTCTGCGGAAGAGTTGGCGACCGCCGAATCGAACAAGGCGAACTTCACCTCTGCCGGCATGTCGGCAACGATAGAGGGTTTCAACGTCAAGATGTTCGAGATAACCGATGACCCCACCCTCCGCTATTGCATTCCCGGCACCTATGGCGGATTCGGCAACTTCAACCCGGAAGCGTGCGGATTCTTAGATGGTCAGGCGACTGTAGTCGAGTTCGACCACCGCATGGACTACGTCATCCAAGGATACAGTGGCAATCGGCAGATCACATTCGGTCAGGACATGGAACTGGTCAACCTCTCCAACGGCACCGACGAATCTCTCTGGGCGGAGGCGTCCGAGAACATCGGCCTGGTGTGGTCCGGGACGAGTGTGGGCGGCAACACGGACCTCTATCGTCTGGCAATCAACCACACGCTGGCAGCCCTGTTGGTGGTGAACACAGAGAGGAACTGCGGCCAGGTCGAAGCAGATGACTGCGTCCCCATCTTCAAAACTGTAGATACCGAATCGCTGCTCAACGACCCGGGGCATATCCCCCCGGACATCGGATTCCTGCAGCTCTCCCGTGAAACCGGTGAAGAGTTGTGGCAGGCGTGGGAGGACAAGGCATCCACA
>CAXEUS010000070.1:0-5104 GCA_963999385.1 uncultured Candidatus Poseidoniales archaeon
CATGGATGGAGATGGTGGCGACTGGCAGAACGTGTGCGAGGGGTACCTCGAGGGATACTACGCCGGACCTGCAGCATATCTCACCGGGGATGATCTCTCATGGGTCGGTTCTGACTACTGGTCAGAGAGGCATTTCCTCACGCGCGCGCTGCAGAACTATCACGGCTCTGTCTACATCATCCACGGCATGCAGGATTGGAACGTCGACCCGCACATGGCTTTCCCGACGCACAACATCCTACTCGAGAACGGATTCGATGTCAAGGGATTGTACGGCCAATGGGGCCACGACTACCCAGACCGCAACTCCTCACATGACGCTGGACCGCTCTACCCATTCACCCTGCGCTGGGACTGGGCTGATGATATGCTCGAATGGTTCGACTACTACCTGCGAGATCAGGGGCCCCCCCCGCTCCTCCATGCTGAGATACAGGACAACATGGGCGGCTGGCGCACGGAGAGTGCATACCCCCCGGATGACCTCGAGTGGATTGAGCTTGGACTCGACCAATTCAACCTACTCTCGGGTAGCACTCTAGTCACCACTATTTCTCAATTGGAAATCGAAACTGAGCAATTGGAAAATGATATGCGAATCGTGGGTACTCCCACACTGCATATCCGAGCCACCATCTCGATACTTCCGCCGGCGACCTCAGGACACCTGTTCGCGGAGTTGACTCTGGGGTCGACGGGTGAGCATCTGGGACATGCGGTGATGGACCTGCGCTTCGCTGATGGTGGCAAACAGGGACGAGAGCTGGTTCCAGGAGAGACTGTGACGGCGATGATGGAGTTCTTCGGAATGGATGTGCTCGTCCCGGCCGGTGACACGCTCGTGCTACGCATCTCGCAGACGGGTGAGGATTACGTTCCCAGCGTCGTGTCGCTCGCACCGGTGACGGTGTCTCTGGACTCTGATTCTGTGCTTGGACTGTCAGTCGTGAACCGCACCTGCGCTGACCTGTTCATGCCGCCGATGATGCCCGATGAATACCCTCAGTGTGCTGACGACGAATGAAGCGGCTGGAATAGTCAACAACATCCCGCGAGCGACCCATCAAAAGAGACACCTGACTCGCCGCGCTATGACCGAGCAGCAGATTGACGAACAGCAACCTACCCCTGGACCTCAAGAAGAGAAGGTGCCCGGTGCCGTGGTGGATGGGAAATCGACTCTCTACTGCTTCGAGACCTGCCCATTCTGCTGGAAAGTCAGGAGTCTGCTATCTTGGAAGGGAGTGGCGCACTCTAAGGTCGAGGTTGACCCGATGAAGAAGGCTGAACTCGATTTCTCCGAATGGAAACTCGTCCCTGTATTCGTCGAGTCAGATGGCACGCAGGTCAACGATTCGAATGACATCCTGCACTGGGTGAACTCCAACCACCAGGGAGCCGAGAGGTTCCCCGAAGCGGGTGAAGATGCCAATCAGGACAAGTGGATGGAATTCTCCAACGAGGTGCTCGGAAAGTCGATTGTGCCAGTCATCTACCGCACCTACGGCTCAAGCCTGCGCGCACTCGACTACGTCACCAAGGTGGACAACTTCGGCCGCTGGCAGGCGTGGAAGGCGAAGTGGATCGGCGCGGTCGTGATGCGCATGGTGGCGAAGAGCCGCGCAAAGAAGTGGGAGCGGAATCCTGAAGCGAACCTAGGCCACCAACTCGACGAGTTGTCCGCCGGCCTTTCGAGCGACTTCCTCGGAGGCGAACATCCTGATGGAGGTGACTTCGCCAACTACGGTATCCTGCGCTCGATGCAAGGGCTGCGCGGCTTCGACATCGTCGAAGGGCATTCCATCATCGGACCGTGGTATACGCGCATGCAGAACACCACCGGCGTATGAGCAAGAGCGCCGATGAGAGTTACTGGTATGACGGCCTTGAATTCCCTCACGGGTCGCCGGGACCCTTGGGGAGTGCGATGGTGAGCAGCCCAGCGATGAGGCCAGTGCAGCAAGCGGAGGCGAACGGCCCTTGAGTCAAGAAGCAAAGCACTGCTGCGGTGCGCAGCATTCCGGTACTTGAGTCTCGCCAGCCGAGCCATGTGGCTACCAAGCCAATCAGCGCAAGTCCAGAGAAGCCGACGCCGACCATGATGTACATTGCAGCAGCCGATTCATCGTAGAGCATCGTATCGTTCTCCGCCTCTTCAGGTACGTAGTTGAGGAACGAGCCGTCCTCGCTCTCTGCCGCGAATGTGTCGTCAGAGGGGAAGGTTAGCGTGAGCGTGGTGAAGCCATAGGGCTCAAAGGTGAATTTCGGTGGCGGATTGAGCAGCACGAGATGCTGGACCAACTGCGCATCACCTTGACGTGAGTTGTTGGCGATCATCAACACCTGTATTCCGGGGTCAAGCTCACCTATCCTGAATCTCCCATCGTCATTCGTGACGTTCTCATGCTCGCTAATCGTGTTGTTCGCCGACTTGACGGTCACCTTGACAGTGTAGTTCTCCACCGGAGTTCCGTCTTCAAACAGCACCCTGCCGATGAGTACCGCAGTTCCAGGCTCAGCCAGTTCAGCGTCGCGATTGATGAATTCGCGATGGTTGATGAGTCCGGAATCTCCGTTGACGTAATCGTAACCATTCCATAATCCGAGCAGCGCAGTCAACACGAGGATTGCCACTACCATGTTGACACGCATGTGTCGCTTACGTTCAGAGGGGAGGGTAATCCTCAGACCCGACTCAGCGAACAGCGACTCCGGCTCCGCTTCGGGTATTCCCGACAACTCCTCAATAGGTAGCTCCTCAGCGCTCACGCCCGCTGCAGAGCAAGCCTGCCTTATCCCTGTTCGCCGTCAAATTCTGACTCTATCTGGCGTGGATGAGCGCTCTGCATTCGCCCAAGAGTCGCTGCGTCTATCCAACACTCCAACTCCACAGGCTCAGTCCCATCGTTCACTAGTTCAGGGTGCTCAACCGGCAATCCCCGTTCGTACAGTTCCGCAATCAGCGCAGCCACCGCAACCTCCTCCCCCTCGATTGGTGGATGCAGGCGCAGACGGCGAGGGGCACCATGGAGTCGGTTGAGAATCAATTGTCGCAATTCGTCGAGTCCCTCACCAGTCACAGTAGATGCGAGCAACGGGTCGGACATACCCATATCGAGTACTATCTCGCGAGCGCGAGGGCGGGCATCATCCTCGATCAGGTCCACCTTAGTGAGCACCACTAGATGTGCCGGGCGCTCATCGATGTCCGTCCGATCGGCGAGTTCACGTCGACAGGTCTCCAACCGGCGACTAATCTCCTCTGGTGAATCCGAAGCATCGGCGAGCAGTAGCAGCAGGTCGCATTCTAGGCTCTCCATCAGAGTAGCGCTGAACGCGTCGAGAAGGTCTGATGGCAGTTGCTCGATGAAACCGATCGTGTCCACCAACAACAAACGTGGGCTTGCCTGCATCCGCCCTACTGTAGTCTCCAATGTGCTGAATAGACGGTCCTCTACGAGGACCTGCTTCCCTGATAGAGCAGCGAACAGGCTCGACTTACCGGCGTTGGTGTAGCCTGCCAGTCCAATTGTGAGCGCACCTGACCTTGCCCGTTGTCGGCGACGCTCCTTGCGCGCGGACGAATGACGACGCTGGCGCCTACGTAGCGAGGTAATCTCGCGATTGACCGTCTCCAGTACCCCGCGCCATCCATGGCGCCCACCGGCACCATAGCCGAGTCGCTCGCCGGTAGTCACTCGCCGCACCAGTTCGCGTAGAACGAGGCGATCAGCTGCCAGACGGGCGATGCGCACCTGTGTACGCGCCTCGACGCTGGCGGCGTGCTTCGTGAACAGTTCGAGAAGGAGGCGAACACGGTCCCATACTTCGACGGTCAGAATATCGTGGATGTTCACTAACTGCCTCGGTAGCAGGGTGGCATGCACCAGCACCAGGTCTACATCGGCCCAAGCATGGTCCCGGCGACGCGAGGCGAGTTCGTCTGCTACTCCCTCTAGCCGGCCCCGACCCATGTGCGTACGCGGGTCGGGCGAACCGGACTGACGCAGCACCTCTACCACCTCGATTCCGAGTGTGGCGGCGAGCGCCTCGAACTCCTCGGTGTCCGTATCACGTGTCAGCAGCACGGCTCGCCGATTAGCGTGGCTGAGTGAGATATCATCAGACAATAGTCCACCGCTGCCCGCCAGCAACGGCACATCGGGAACCGGTTCCACCCCTGCCATGCACTTAGTGGGATGTGCTACTCTCATTTGGCGTCAGCGCCCACCGATGCATTCCTGTCTGAGCACCTCCTCCCAAGGGTGGGAGTGACCGATGAGCGGGGAGTTCAACGCTAGACTGGAGTTCACTGGAGATGCTGAGCATCTCCAAGTGTTACTCAGTGCCATCACACCTGATGACCCTGATTCATTCACAGGCAGTATCGTGGACGATGCAAGCGGTGGCGCGCTGCTGGTCATCGAGGTGAATACGCCCAACATGAGAACGATGAGAGCCACTGTGGACGACCTGCTCGCCTGCCTTGCAGCAGCCGAAGCGGGACTCAAGGCGGCGACTGGGGAGTAGTTCGAGATGCAACCCAGTTGAGACACAGGGCGTTATTCAGGTCCGATATGTGCCGCCGCACCCTTCAAGCGAGGTCGTCCGGTGCGCCGTCTGCATGACTGAGGTGGAAGAGAACGCCGAGGCGGACTCTGAAGAGGAGGCGGGAGAGCCGGTGCCGGTGCGGCATCCACTACTGCCGCATGACCGCAGTTCCTTGCTCTGGGAGGAAAATCGGCCTACTGAACGGCTACGTGCATCCATCCGACGCTGGGTCACCGCCCTAATGCACGATGAAGGCATCACAGGAGCTCTGCCACGCGGGGATGAAACCGTCAACGCCAAGGTCATCTCACGCGGTTCCGGCCGTCTGGCAGGTATCACAGCCGCTAACCAACTGCTGCTCGACTGGCTTCCCGGAGCGGACTGGACCTGGTCGGTCGCCGATGGACGTGACATCCACGAAGGGGACACACTGTTGGAGATTGAAGCCGATCGCACCCAACTGCTCTCTGCTGAACGCATCCTGCTCAACATCATCGGTCGACTCTCAGGAATCACCACCAACACGAGGAAATGGGCCAGTCGCGCACATCCG
>CAXEUS010000071.1:0-8669 GCA_963999385.1 uncultured Candidatus Poseidoniales archaeon
GATGATGCGCCACCGCCACCACCTGGAATGGATGATGCGCCACCGCCACCACCCGGGATGGATGATTCATCTGATGTCGCCGAAGAGCCAGTGATGAGCGCACTCGACGCTCTCGCTGCCTTTGATGCACCCAGTACTGAAGAAGAGGATGCTGGCGAACCAGATATCTCAATCTCGGTGACTGATGATGCTCTAGGAGCGTTGGATGCTCTCGATGCTCCAGCGGAGGATTCAGCCGACGAAGATGAGCCTGAGGATGCTGACGACGAATTGCTCGACGCTGCAGCTGACAGCCTGCTCGATGTTGTTTCTGATGATGCCGACGACGATGGTGATGATGGCGACGAAGAGGATGCCGTCGAAGAGGATGTCGTCGACGAAGAGGAAGACGTCACTACCACTGAAGATTCAGGGGAGCCAGAACATGCTGGTGGCCGCATCAGGCCTGCCGATGAAGTAGACAACGTCCGCGGAGACAAGTTGAATGGAACCCTACACGAAGAAGAGACATCCACTCTCACCTCAGATGGAGAGATTGTCGAACAGACCGTCACAGGAATGATGACCATTCAGAACCCGTCAGACAAGGATCGGCTGTGGGATATTGACATCTTCCTGAATGGGATGCAGCACACAGATCTAGACACAAGCCACATGCCAGTTCAGGAACTAGAATCGGGTGATGAACACGCGTGCGAATACACGGTCTCCGGACCGCGAATGATGGTTCTGCGTGAGAGAATCGATACCAAGCCTGACCGCGGACAGGAGCGCAGTCTGTCCGCCGTATGCAGTCCCGACCCTGAGGGGATTTCTCTTGAAATCGAGGTCGAGAATGTCGGGCCTGTTGATTTGACCGATGTGATCGTCCACAGAGCGATACCAAGCGAGATGAGTGTGGAGGACAGTGACCAGTACGAACTCAGCAGTGGAGAATTGACCTGGTCCATCGGAACACTGACAGCCGGAGGAAAGCGGACTCTTCCGATTCCGGCTAGCCTCACAGCCAAGGAGATTGGAACAATCAACGCTGGAGAGACTCGAGCAGAATACGTTGCCGATGCCACCCTTTCTGGGATGGATTTCGCCGAACTGGACGCATGGTGCCGCGGCTTCAGTTACATGACAATTGACGAGGATGAACGCCCCGACAACTGGCAGTGCCAAGTCGTGTTCGAGAATCGTTCGTCGTTTGCTGTGGACCTCGTTAAACTCCAAGTGAAGCAAGTGGGCAGCGATGACTTACTGTTCAACATCACAGATGTCGACGAGGATGTTGCCCCGGATGGACGCTGGGAGAGCAGTGTAGAGGTCGTCCCATCGACGGTCAAGCCGAACTTCAACCAAGAACTTGGATTCACGGTTCTTCCACGAGTCAGTTCGCGGACCGAAGGCAAGCTCGCCTTGGAACCAAGCACCATCGAGGTACTTGAGGCAGAAATCTCCAAGAGTTACTCCACTGAGATGCTGCGCAGTTACCGCGAAGCCGGCGTGGATGCTGAGTTGTGCATCGTCAACTCCGGTTCAGCTACCATCAATCTGATGCGTCTCACCGACGATATCCCAGGGGTGTTCAACAGCCCGGATGCTGATCAAGTGACGTGTTCGATTGAAGGCAAGGAGATGTTGCGCGAACAATTCCGTATCGAAGTCAAGGAAGGCATCTCACTCGAAGAGAATCACGTCAGCCCTGACGGACCGGGCCACACGATGGTTGTAACCGTCGGAACGAAGGGTCCGATTGGATTGGAAGCCGGCCAGACACTTACAGTGAACTACTCGTTGGTTGCACCTGACCCATCCCCTGACAACGATGTGATTGCGGGGCCTGCACGGGCCGACTTCAGCGCCGAGCGCTTCGGACCAGTGGCGACACGCGGCGTCGGTGATGTGCCTGCAATTCGCGTCATACACAAGCGACGCAGATTCAGCACCGGAAAAGAGGTGTTTGCTGCCGGCGGAGCAGGGCGATATGAAGTGCTGATAATGTTCCAGAACAGATCTGACTCTGCTCTACAGGACCTAATCATCCACGATATCGTTCCTGATTCCTTCGACATCAAGGGATTCAACATCCGCAGTGACACATCGGGTAACCGAGAAGCTGAGATGATCAAGTCAGACGACGATGGTGGAACGAAGGTCAGTTGGCACCTCGACATCATCGATAAGGATGAACGGATTGAAGTGATCTACGAATTGGTCGGAGACTCTGACGCTGAGTACAAGGTATCCGAGACACAGGAATCCCACGGGGCCACGTTCGGAGACGAGGTCGATGAGGACCTTCCGCCACTCTCTGAGGTAGAATCGGAAGAAGAGGAAGTAGAGGAAGCCGAAGCAGAGGAAACCGAAGCAGCGGAAGCCGAAGCGGAGGAATCCGATGAGGGTGACAGTGGCGATGATGATGCGGACGACGAAGAGGATGCCGAAATGGACGCTGCGCTCGCTAAGTTAACTGGTGGTTCGGAAGAGGAAGGCTCTGGAGGAGATGCGGACGACGGAGAGTCGCGCGCCTGCCCGGTGTGTGAGAGTTCAAATCCACCTGGAGCAAACGTTTGCAGTGCCTGCTCGTTCAAGTTCCCAGACGAGTAATCAGTCTAATTCGGGGAAATCGGCGAACGGGTCATCGTCCTCCTCGGAGGTCGCTACCTCAGTTTCAGTCGTGCTCTCGAGTTGTTCGGACTGACGCTTGGTATCTTTCGACCTATCCGAGGGGGGATTAGAACTGGATATCTCGCCTAAGGCAGAAAGGTCGATTCCCAGAGGAGTGGCGCTGACACTTGAATCTCCGAGAAGTTCAGTGACACCAGGAGTGGACAAGGTGCGCAGGGCGTCCTCGTCTATGCCTGCCATGGCCTCGATGCTCCCTGTAGAGAAATTAGCATCCTCAGATTCGGAATAGACACCAGAATCACGCCGAACCGGCGCTAGTTCTCCAGGTAGTTCAGCGAGATCGAACTCATCCAAGTCTGGAACCCGCAGACCGACTATCGGTGATATCTCGGTCATGAACCCATGCAATACTCGGCTCTTATTCCCCCCTTCGATGAACTGGGCACTCGCCTTCACCCATGCCTCGTGGTGACGCTTGCGAAGGCAGAGTGCTCGAGCAATCCCCGTTGTCGCAACGTCAATGTTCATCCCTAGCCCAATTGACCTCCCGTATAGGCGCGTCGCGTCTCGTGCCCATCCACAGGCGAGTGCGCACTCAGCTGCACCCGCACATGCATCCAGCCTCTCAGGAGAGATGCGCATAGCCCGCTTGTACTGCCGGTACGCTTGCGAAGGGCGGCCTAGGCGCTCAAGAACTCCAGCGTAACGAATACGGAACTCTGGTTCCTTCTGCCAACGCTTGCATGCCTGCTTGAAAATTTTCGCGGCCCCTTCAAGGTCTCCCTCGTTCATACAGCCTCGGGCGTCTGCCAACACTTGCTCCGGAGTAGCCATCTTCCCGGTTGCAAGTCGGGTATCGCCCGTTCAAACCTTGTCATTCAATCTCAGACGTGTGTTGAGGTCAACCCGAAGGGTTGATGCGGCACCCGTGGCGCGCTCGTAGCGTGCCACCTGACGCAGAAGAGCATCCGATGCCAGCGATGGGTTCGATGATGATGCCGATGCTGATGATGCTCGGCATGATGTCTCTACTGTTCATTCCGGGTATTCGTCCGCTGCTTTCCAACTCCGCGGATTCGGTGATTGCGCCGCTAGTACCATTTCACGACAAGTGGTTCGTGTTGACTGTGGGATTGGTTGGCTCAAGCATCATGGTGGTGAACACTGTGCTACGTTCGTTCTTCATGGATCCGTTGAAGCAGGCGCACCTAGGACATCGCAACAAGCAGATGCGACTCCTGATGCGAGAAGCCACCCAGTCGCGCGACCCAGTGCGCTTGGATAAGATTCAGCGGATGCAGCAACGGATGATGCCTGAACAGATGGAAACGCAGACAGCGGTCATGAAACCGATGATGTTCACATTTATTTTCATTATCGCAATCTTCTCTTGGATGGCAGACAATGTCGAAGTATTTCGTGTCAGTTACGTGTCTCTACCTTGGAACCCTACATGGGATTTAACCGAAGGGCGAGTGATAATCTTCCCCGCATGGATTGCCACCTACATCTGCCTGTCCGCACCACTCGGGCGGGTGGTCGACCGGCACTTACGTCTGTTACGATACCGTACACACCCTATTGTCGTCGCAGGAGATTCTCTGGATGAGCCTCTATTGGGGATGCTCAAAACCGATGACAAGAAACCGACACGGGACAGGACATCATCAAGGAAATCTGGGCGTCAGAGAAGGAAATCACGTCCATTCGCTACATCGAGTCCACGACAGGAAATGAGTGCCGCAGAGGCACGTACAGATACAATCTGTCCCGAGTGTGATGGAGTGTCGGTCGAACGAGCTCCCGACGGACGTTTGCGCTGTGATGTATGCCGGCACACATGGAGGAGATGAATTGGTTCTAATCACCATCAGCGGACATCCCGGCAGCGGTACTTCAACGCTCGTTCACCTGCTATGTGAGCGGCGCAGTTGGGCCAGCCTGAACGGGGGGGATGTATTCAGAGCGGAGGCTGCTGACCGTGGACTCCCATTGGAGGAATTCAGTCGCCTCTGTAGAGATGAACCAGATGTTGATCGAACATTGGATGACCGATTACGCCAACAGATGCAGGTGGAAACAGGTCCAGAGGTAATCGAAAGCCGTCTTGCAGGGTGGTGGGCACACAAACTTGGACTAGATTGCATGAAGGTCTGGCTCGAGGTATCTCCATCAGAACGGGCGCGCCGAATTGTCGAACGAGAGGGTGGTGAACTCTCAGCTGCTCTGAAGCGGATGAATGAGCGCATGGCTTCGGATGCACTGCGCTATGATCTCCTCTACTCGATTTCACTTGAGGACATGTCTCCATACGACATCCAATTGAACACAGATTCGATGCAGCCCGATGAAGTTGCTGATGCGGTCGAAGCGGTACTCGAAAACCAAGAGGAGTGAATATGGTAGATATGGACAACTGCGTCGTCTTGGACGAGGCTGCGAAATCTAGTGTTGGGCACGGATGTGTTCCTGTTGAGCGAGACATTGCTGGGCGCTTGGCTGCCGGATGGTTGTTGATTGACAAACCAGCAGGACCTACCAGCCACCAGGTGTCCGCGTGGGCACGCGACCTGATTGGATTGGATAAATTGGGCCATGGAGGTACTCTAGACCCATTCGCCACGGGGGTACTCGCACTGATGAGTGGACGCACGATGAGACTTACAGACAGGGTGCTCAAGAGTGGAAAGACCTACGTCGCTGTTCTACGAATTTCATCAGATGTAGGTGATGAGTCCCTGGCAGCTTCCATCGCAGAACTGCAAGGAGAGATTCTGAACGTGCCACCGAAGCAGTCGGCCGTCAAGATTCGCGTACGTTCACGCACTCTGCACGAGGTCATTCTGCACCAGCGAGAAGAACGCTACGTAGTCATCAGCATCAGTTGCGCAGCGGGAACCTACATCCGCACATGGGCACGTGATCTGGGTCTGCTGCTCGACTCACCTGTGGAACTGATTGAACTCAGGCGCACCCAATCTGGTCACTTTACTGAGGATTCCGCAGTCAACATGCAGCAACTTGCTGACGCCGTCTGGCTATGGAAGGAGAACGATGACCCAACTGCCTTGGAGCGAGTCATCAGACCGGTCGAAGAACTTCTGGAAGGTATTCCCAGAGTGTTCGTCAAGGATGGTGCGGCCGCAGCTGTATGCCATGGAGCGCCCCTCCTGCGTCCCGGAGTGGTCGCCTTTGACCGGGGGCTGTCAATAGGTGATGAGGTGCAACTGCTCACATTGAAGGGTGAAGCGGTCGCGCTGGCACGAATGCAGGTTGAGGGAAACAGGCTAGAGGACATGAAGACCGGTGAAACGGCGAAATCGACCGCTGTTCTGATGGAGGTCGACACTTACCCGCGAGGGTGGTGACTCCTATAGAACGATAACCATCAGCCTAGATCGTATTCCTCATATATCCATTCATCGCATTCCAGTCGCAGTTTCAAACGCCCCATCACGCGCACTCCCCTGCCCCCACCCCGGTCGACGCAGCGACCTATTGGAAGCATACCTTTCACACACGGATACCACTTAACCGTTGAGGGTGAAATTATGATTATCCGCCATTCAGGGATGTGCGCCCCACCTGATGCGCGGGTTGACAATCACTTGAATCTGCGAATCTTACTAGGGCCTAGTTGGAACGCGAGGATGGTTACTAGGACGATTGCTCCCGCCAACGTCCAGAACATTGGTGTAGTGATGCGATTTCCTCCACCTGAAGGTTGCTGATTGTCCCCATTTACATCGCTGGCCGGCGGTTCTATCGTAACTTCGTGGACTGCCTCATTGTTCTCTTCGTTGGTCTCTTGGATATCATGCAGGGGGTCGACGATTACCATGATGCTAGCTGAATCACCTACCATGCCTACCTGCCAATCGCACGACGTAGGAGCTAGTTGGTCAGGCACAATTACTGGTATGCTGGAGGATGTCCCGACTAACTGATCATCAACGTAGCAGCGTACTAACACCAGATTTGCGGCCGAACTTCCTGAGTTGCGCACCCAGGCGGTTATGGTCACTACCTCACCTTGTGTTACGTTCGCACCCTGCTGAATATTCTCGATGGTTATCTCCTCGATGAACAGGTCCGGCTCTGCGGTGGCGAGTACACCGATGTTTGTCTGAACGCTGTTCACACCATCCGATATGGTGATGCCGACATCGAATGAACCCTCGGCGATGGGCTCCAAAATGAGATTGCCCAACTGATCTATCGTAGCCCAGGATACATCGGTGTTAAACTGCATTTCAGAAATCGGTGTGTCGACATCCTGGATGCCCAAATCGATTACCATTGACTCCCCTACCTCTACCTGAACTTCGATTGGCAACGGGTCGTGCGTCGGGGCGTCTTCCACCTCGTTCACAGTCACGTCGAAGTCACTCGTCCATGAGTTTCCTCGCTCATCTTGGACGAGCACTGTCACAGTGGTCTGCCCATGTTGCTCCGGTTGCTGATTAACCACGAGTTGCCCGTCTATGACCGACGTGGACAGCAGTGCAGGATCGGCAGAAGTGGCGCTGACCTGCAGATTCTGCTGAGCAGTGATGTCATCATTGCATGTCGAGCGTAATGGAATCACGGCTCCGGAACCATCCTCATCGAGTTGCCTGTCGGACACGTCATCACAGAATGGATCGCGGTCCCATTCCACCACGAATCCTCCTGAAAGTGTGATGTCGTCGACAATCACTACGGTCGTCTCGGAATGGCCTTCAGAAGACCATTGGAAGCGAGTTCTGAGTCCGATGTCAATCTGTTCTCCTGCAGACGGGAGCAGGTAGCCAACTGGAATTGAGTGACTGAATGAACCTAATGTCAGTGGGATGTCCACTAACACGACTCCTTCGAAGGCGACTCTGAGTGTACTGACATTCTCCACTAGGTCCACTATCGCCCCCGATATTTGACCTGAGATGGTCAATGTGGGATCGTTGATATCCGCACGCGCACCAGTGAGGCACCCATCCAGAAGATCCACCTTGAATTCCAGGAAACGATGTGCGGGCAACAGGAATGGGTCGCTCAACAGTGTGTAACCAAACCAATTCTCTGCGTCTGTACTGCCGCGTACCTCGATGCTGGCATTTCCAGTTGTGGACAGGTGTGCCCTCCCCCAAGATTGACCATGTGGGCGCTCATACACAGTCGAAATCCAGGTCCCACCTGTTGCGGGGTTGACGAGTTCCAAGCCACAAGGACTCTGGGCCAAGTTCGTAGTCTGTCCGAGTGTCAGATTGAGTTCAATCACAGGGGACGTGCTCAGCTGAACGCTCGCCTCCGCTTTGGCGGTCTCGAACGAGTACCATGATTGGAAGTAGGTGACAGTGAGGCCAACTGCATCAATCTCTACACGACTGTCGTCGGTGCTTCCTACTGAATTGTAGTCGATGGTAACAGAGACATTGGCCAGAATTGACCACGTCCATGATTCGAGCGAATCGAGAGAGATTGCTGCCGGATTACCCGACATGTGGTCGATAGCGGACTGTGTGTGCGCGTAGGTGCGCACCAGTTCAGTAGTTCCGGGCCATGAAACGATGAAACGGACATCATCCTGTTGTAACGGATCGGGGACCGCGAACGAAACCAGTAATGTCACGTTGGTTAACTCGCGGTCTGATACGCTACTGAAATCATATCCGGATAGCGTGATTTCCTGTCCGCTGCTGTACCAGTATGCCCCATCCGGAAATCCAAGGGTGTTGTTGCTATCTGACAATGACGTCCCAGTCGCCCACGCGGTGGTGGAGCCCATCAACTCTGGACGGGCGTGGGTGAACGACAGCATTCCATCTGCCACCATAGGCGTCGTGTAGTCAGCTGGTCGACTCTCGAAACCGGCCTGACTAGAAAGGGCCCAGTCATTGCCATCATCAAAAGTGCCCTCGGGGAACAGGTCGACGTATTCGGCACGAATGACCGTATCCGCGAACACAGCCGGCGTAAGCGGCAATAACATGGCAGACAAGAGTAGTATCAGGACAGTCAGAGATGAACGGCACCCGCCCTCAGGGTCATCCTGCATGTGTCGACGGCGGCGGAGC
>CAXEUS010000072.1:0-3492 GCA_963999385.1 uncultured Candidatus Poseidoniales archaeon
TCAGCGTAGACCTCCAATCGGTTGACTACGGCGGGCTGCCCGCGGATGTCTCCAACACTCTTGGGCCGGTGCTTCTCTACCCACATCTCGCTCATGTCACGCGTACCGTAGCCGACTCACGTACGACCGCCGATAACCATTGTGTCAGACTCGTTGTGAAGGTGCTCCTGCTGCGGGACACTCCATAGGAGGGTCCCGTGGCCGAAAGCGGTTAATGCCAGCAGCGTCTCGCCAGAAGCCGGTTGTAATGCTTGGAATAAGGGAATCTCGTCGTAAAGCGGTGGCTGCAAGCCTACTTGCACTCTTGATGGCGCTGGTGCCGTGGAGTGTATATTCATCTCCAATTGAGTTGGAAATTGATTCAGGTCCTAACTGGGCTACAGGCTCCTCTACAGCCAGTGCCGACACGATGCTCAACGTCACCTCGCCGAGTGCCACACACGGCTCAGAGGAAAATCTGAACCTCTCCTCGGGATTGATGGATGACCGGCCTACGCTGTTGTTCACATTTCCGTTGGTTTCCTTGAATTTGGTACCTGCGGCAGGATCCATTCAGAGCGCATCGGTAACGCTCAACGTGTTGTATGTTGGAAGCATGGGGGACGCCTACATCCACGTGGCGGGACTGAATGGTACCTACGAGGAGGCGAATGCAACTTGGTTCAACAGCACACATAACACCAGTTGGAACGAAGCGGGAGCAAACGGTGCTGATGATAGGGGTGCTTGGGAACCCCGTGTTCAGTTGCCAAGCACTACTGGAACAGTGACCGTTAACATCACCGCCATTGCGCAGCAAACACTCGCCGCAGGACTCACTAACATGTCCATCGCTGTATCTACTTCCGGTGGTGAAGCCATCTATCTCGTGCACTCAAGCGAGCATCCAACCACCAGCAAACGGCCCTCCATTACCGTCACACACAGTAACACTCCGCCGGCTACGGGTGGGGGTTTGCTGCTCGGTTCACCTACAGATGGTTCCGTGATGATGACGCCTGATTTCGCACTCACTGCAGATACAGAACCGACAGTCTCTTGGACGAATCTTTCTGGCACGGGAGTCGAGGCTCACTTCTCTCGTAATGGGGACTTCAGGGAAGCCACCGACGGTGACTGGAACTTCGTGTCATGGCCGTCCAACTCCGCATTCACCTGCCGCTCTTGCACGAACGGCAGTTTCACCGTGCCATCATCCAACGCTCTGCTGAGTGGATCTATGATTCATTGGCGGATGCGCTCTACCAATTCAGACCAACTGTCGGCGTGGGAGACCGGCTGGTTCCTGCTGCCTGAGCACGATATCACGGTGGCGACGAACGGCTCGGCGGAGGAAACTTACTACCGCGACACGATGAACATGAGCCGCGGTACTATCGATGACACCTGGGTTCGTTCGGGGATGACGAACTACTCTGGAGGAAGTGACAACTCCAACATGATGGTCGGATTCTCCAACGACACGGCTTACGGTGAGATGCACACTATGCTCAGGTTCGATCTTCCTGACACTGGTATGCACACAAACGCCACCATCGAGTCGGCAAAGCTCACGTTGCGACGCACTGACAGAGAGGGTGACGCGTGGGTATCGGTTCACGAGCAACATCTCGACGACTGGTCCGAGGATGATGCAGACTGGAACACATCAGACGGCACAAACAACTGGTCGAGTGCCGGTGGAATCGGCGACATCGGGACTGCGCTGGATGTCATCAACGGCAACAAGACCGGCCCAACCTTCGAATTCGATGTCACCTATGCAGTGCAGGAGTATCTCAGAGACGCGAACACTCAGGGGTATCAAGGCAGCTCGGGAATCTCGTTCATCCTGCTTGGTCCCTCGAGCGGTAACGATTGGGTGGAATTCGGGAGCGGCGAGCATGAGGCCTGGACCTATCGTCCGAAGATGCTCATCACCTACAAGTGGGGGGATGGGGTTGCTCCCAATTCCGCTACGGTCATCTCTCCTCTGGACGGTCAGGGTGTCTGGGTTAACAACAGTTACAACCTGACTGGAAACACCACTCCAACGCTCAAATGGGATGCAACTAGCATCAGCAACGACGAGATAATACTCGAGTTTGCGAGTTCCCCCGGTTTCAACACAGGCGTGGTCCGCCATCTTGAGAGTTGGGCGCAGAACTCGGGGATCGATACATCAGGAGGTTCGTTCACCGTCCCGGCATCTTGGAATCTTGCTAAGGGCAGTTACTACTACTGGCGCATCCAAGTGGTGGAGGATGGAGACATCTCCACATATACCTCGCAGAAGTTCTTCATCAGCGAGTTGAACTCGACCTATCTAGGCAACAACCAGTGGGAATTACGTCTGCAGCATGGCAACGCCTCGTCGTCGATAGATGCTCCGTTCTGTGGTGATACCTACATCGACAGTCTGGCGAGTAACGTATCCAACAACGCTGGAGAATTGTCAATCACCAGCAGCCAGTACACACTATTCGGTTGCGACATCCGCAGCCATGCGCTACCTTCTGGATTCGCGGTCACTGATGCAGAACTCGGCATGTGGCCCTCGTTCGTCAGTGGGTCAGTATCCGCTTCGATTTACGAGTTGAATCAGCACTTGTGGAGCGAAGACAGTGCCACTTGGGACACATACAATGGTGTTGATTCATGGGATGTAGCTGGAGCGGGAGGAAACGATCGAGGACAGTTGCTGGACACCACCACGATTTCAAGTGGAAGTGCTACGGAGTACACATGGAACGTCACCGTTGCTGTGCAGAACTCGATGCGCTGGAATGTCCCGGTGGACTTCGTAATCGTTGGTGGTTCTGGAAGCGGTCAGGCTGCAATGTATGACAGGGAGAACGCAGGTCTGTCCTCAGAATATCCCGAACTCGTCATTCTGTATGAGCCCGGTTCGATGGTTGTCCCTGATCCCCCCTCACCGGTTTCTCCGGCGAACGGAGACTGGTCGATGGATGCCGACATGGTTGGTGCTAATCTGCAACCCACATTGCACTGGAACCACTCTGGAACGATTACCGCCAATGGCTGGGTAGTCGAGATGGACACCGTCTCAACGTTCATCTCCTCGGACTACACCATCGCTCGCTCGTGGTCCGAAATTAACGATTTCAACGTGAGCGCGCGTACTTACACCCCGCCCAGTGACCTGTCTGAAGCCAACACCTGGTACTGGCGGGTACGCGGCTCGTCGGCGACGAATCAGTTGGGTAACTGGAGTAACATAGCATCCTTTGAGGTACCTGAACTCAACGCGGCTTGGGACGATTCGACGACTTCGTGGATTGAGATACGCGATTCAGAAGCGTTACCAGATTCCGGCGTTCCAGAGGTACGTGATACCTGGGTTTCAGCTGGCGTAGCGAGCGACCTGACGCACTACACATCGGACGAGTTAGTCGTGGGTCAGAATGGGAACGATGGCCCCAAGTCGGCGTTGCTGTCCATCCCGATGAACGAAATTCCGCAGCGACCCGGAGCGCGTATCGTGAAGGCAGA
>CAXEUS010000073.1:0-14639 GCA_963999385.1 uncultured Candidatus Poseidoniales archaeon
ATGGAGACTGGGTGGCAATCACCGATATCGATTGTCGCCCAAGGTCAGATTGGATAGAGAAAATGTTCTCTTCCAGTGAAGGAGTTGAAGCGGTGACTGGACGCACTATTTTCGGTGAAGGAAATACCTCGGTAAGCAAGTTGAGAGCATCGATGATAGCCGAGAAGTATGCATCTCGGAGTGAACAGGCAACTCTTGCCAATGGCCCATGTTCGATGTTCAGGAGAGAGAATCTAGTCGTGCGAGGTGGATTCGATCCGGCGTGGTATCACGCGGAAGACATGGAGGTCTCGATGCGCATCCTAGAATCAGGAGATGAGATTCGTTACGTTGCAGATGCCGTTGTCAACCACGTTGCCGAAGAATCACTGCTACAGTTCCTAGCCAAGCGAAGGCGGGACGCCCGCGCGCACGTGAGAATCATCAGAGGGTATCGAGGAGTGAAACACGATTTCACAGCAGATGCGAAGTTTGTCATCCCCCTGCTACCTGTTGTACTGTTAGTATGGAGTTCGTTCCTTCAGTTCGGTCCACCGGACCTTTTCACCGCGACAATAGCACCATTCTGGATTGTCATTACGAGTTTCTTTCTAGTCGCCCTAGTTGTATTCCGAATTCACGTTCTGTGGAGTTGTGCGCTCTGGCTGGGAGTATTCGAGGGATGCGTCGATGCGCTGCTTGGAAGGAACGGGCATCGCCGCCCGTTCGCTAAGAAGTGAATATCAATTGGAAGCGCCTGCAGATTGCGCCGCCTCGGCGAGCGCCGCGTAACGCAACCCGAACCCGAACGCGAGCAGCGGTGCGGTAACAGCGTAGACACCGATGTCAACCCATGCCCAGTATACGAGCCCCCACCAGAGATAGAAGCAGAAGCCCGCCAGCAGGCACCAGGAGGAGAAGGTCATTGTCCAACCCCCCTCCTCACCCGAGGAAGTCAGGCTTGCCCAAATAGGGTCGACTGCTAGTCCTTTGAACCACCCTTGTAATCCACCTTCGAATCGTTGGTTGATTCCGTGAACACCCCATAGCAGCGCTACAACTCCCATCGCGAGGAATACAGTGTCTGAGTATGGGCGGAAGGAGGCGGACATACCTTCGAAATCTGCGTATGGTTCATCCCACAATTTTCCCATTGTCAGCCAACCAGCCCAGATTACTTTGCGCTCACCCATTACCACAGCCCCCCAAACGAGGTTGATGACGCCCAATGCGACGCCCCAGATTCCAAGTCCGAATAGCAACTGTGAGAAGCCCTTGCCCGGAGACTTGAGCCAGCCGAATATCATCTCTAGCTCGCCGGCTTCGCTGGAATCGTCGCCGCTCATCACTGCCGGCGACCTGCGAGCCCGTCTTAACGATTCTCAGGATTGAGGGGTGTTCTGAAAGCGGAGTCGGGTCGAAAAATGACCGACACATCAACTGAGCCGGGCTTGGAGCCTATATTGGGCCTCGATAGCGGATTTGATTGAATCATCGGCTTCAAGCATCACCTTGATCGGGTCGACCATTTCAGGAATACAGGAGTTGATGCGCTTGCTCCTCCCCTCTCTTCCAAGACTGATCGTCTTTGCAGTGACGAGGTTCAGAGTGTCAAGAATCAGGATGAGGTCGGATACCCTTCTGGAGGTCAGTGGACTCAATCCTGCGTTGGCACAGGTCATCTGGTAAACAGTGTACACTTCACCAGTGGAAACGTTGTTCAGGCCATTGCGCTCATTCAACAGGATGCTGTAGAGCACAAGTTTCTGATGAGTAGTCAAAGTGGATATCACAGGAGTAATCTGATCGAATTCAAGTTGGTTCTGCGCCATGCGCACGTGATGTACATTCACACACTCACTGTTGTCGTGTTCTGCCTTCTGCACCGATATGCGCAGTAGGTCGAGCGCTCTCCGTGCGTCTCCGTGCTCCTGCGCTGACAGCGCGGCACACAGGCCGATGATTCCCTCATCGAGGGCACCCTCAACGATACCCTCCCTGGCGCGTGCGCTGAGAACATCCTCTATCTGAGCAGCGTTGTAGGGGGCGAACACCAGATCCTCTGAGCCGAGGCGGGAGGCGACGCGGGCATCGAGCATATCTGGGAACAGAAGATCGTTGGTGATGCCGATGATGCAGCAGCGGGAGTTACGTAGTTCGTAGTTCATGCTTGTCAGCGGATAGAGGACACCGTCACCACTCTTGTGTACCAAATGGTCCACCTCGTCGAGTATGATTACGTGCACTCCTCCGATAGCATCCATGTTCTCCTTCAGACGCTCGAGCACCTTGTCGGTCGGCCAACCGGTGAAGGGGATGGCGTTCTGCCCCTCGCGCCTGAGTGAATTACCAATCTGCGCGAGCACCCTGTACTTCGTGTCGACAGTGCAGCAATTGACTTCGACTACGTTCACAGATCGTCCGAGTTCAGCTCCTTTTGAGAGCAACTGCTGTGAGACGAATCGAGTCACCGCTGTTTTTCCAGAGCCCGGCTGCCCATAGAGCAGCATGTTCGAAGGGATTTGACCTTGTAGAGCCTCCACAAGGTTATGGACGAGCGTCTGAATCTCACGCTCGCGATGCGGGAGCGCGTTAGGAGTGAAACCGTGGTGCAGAACCTCGCGGTTCTTGAACAGACTCCCCTCGTCGAGTAGTTGTTCGAAAATATTTTCACTCATTTTCTAACAACTCCTTCCAACCTAATGCCTCATCGTTCAGTTCACTTGCGCGTTCCTCACGATTCAAACACAGGGAATCCCAGCGACGCTAGCAGGGTGTAATAAGTCTGTTTGCTAGCCACCGTGCAATCACTCAATACGCGAACCATATGAGATTTAATTCATCTCAACCCCTTTCGCAATTGAAAGTGGTGTATAGATAACACCAATTCGGGAGCAGCAGGGCGTTCAGATGCCCCCTCTAGGAGACGTTTGAATCTTCTCCGCTAGTGGTTCCGGCGCGGCTGCTAAAGTCTGGAGTCGCGGATTCTATTCGTCGTCCAAATCCGGCACGATCGCTGGAGCTTCTAGAGGGTGCTCGCGAACTCAATCATTCTGAATAGCGCGCGCATTATCAGACGTATGATATATGCAATTATCTCAAATAATCATCCCAATTGGTGATAAATATCTCCATTTATATCTAACCATTTCTAAACAGGTCTCAATTGGAAATCCGGGTGACGCTGCTATTTTCGAGTAGAAACCTGTCACCGTCGGAGACTTGGATGACATTAGGTGGAAGAGATGGTACTTCACCTGTAGATTCAGGCCCCGACTCGGTGAACAGATGGGTGGCTAGGAAGGTTGTCTCTGGACAGGCCAACGCTAGTTCCGAGAGGGTCGATGGTTTGTAGTGGAAATCCGATGGAACACCGTCGGGAATTCCGAGTTCGATGATTACCACATCAGCATCGGAAGCCCTACGCTCAATCTCGGAGCACGGCCCGGAGTCTCCGCAGTGGAGGAGCACCAACCCAGACTCATGTACCAGGCTGTAGCCGTGGGGTTCGGTTTCTGGTACATGATGCACGGGGTAGCGCTCGTAAGTCCATCCACCACCGACGCGCACCAACCCCTCAATCTCTCCGGAGGGATGTTCGTGGAAGCGCACTCGTTCAGCGAGTACATCACCCAGAGACCCTGGGAATGCAAGTTCGCACAGGTGCCCCAGCCTCTGTTCTCCCCCTGTGTGCGCGTGGACATCCAGCGTGTGCTCACCTTCCCGGTCAGAGATGTAACGCCTCTCGAGCAACAGGAAGGGAAATCCGAATGTGTGGTCACCATGCCAATGGGTCACCAGCAGAGCATCGATCTCATCCGGGGAGATGCCGGCGATGCGTAATTGTGCCAGCAATGTCGGCGGAGCGTCGACGAGCAAGCCACCGTCGATGAGCACCAGAGAATGCATCCGGCCAGTGGGGCAGAACGCGTTCCCTGAACCGAGGAAGTGAACTTCGACCATCGCTATTTCTCCTGCTGCTGCTCGCGGTCTCTGTCGCCGATGGATAAAGCATTCACCGAGCAATGCTGCCGGTCTGCTGCGTACTAGGCGAGGGCTGGTCGCTTGATGATGCGTTTGATAAACCGGGGTTGAAACGGCGATTCACCTCAAGTGACAGCGGGGTGACGCGGGTTCGGCATGAGTGACTGGAGCAGCAAAAACCCGTACATGGCGGAACTGGTCGAGAACTATTCCTTGACGAGTGAGAATTCCAAGAAGGATACGCGCCACATCTCAGTTGCGTTGGGTGAATCTGGCCTTGAATACAAGGTGGGTGATGCGCTCGGAATCATCCCAGCTGCGCCGCCTGAATTGGTGGCAGATCTGCTGGCGCTGCTCGGATTCGCAGGTGATGAAGTGGTGGAGACACACCTAGGAGAGCAGGAGGTCGGCAGTGCTCTGCTACACACATTTGAGATACATCGCCTGAACAAGAAATTCATCAAAGGTCTTGAGCCGAAATTTGACAGTTCTGCCAAACCAGTGGAGGTCCGTCTGGTTGCTCGCAGTCGTGCCGAGGTATCGTCGGGCGAGGAAATCCAACAGTGGCACTGGTCGGGTGAGGGCGACGATTTTCCAGAAGGATTCAATCCTGTTGGTACCGCGCTTGACCCGGCTTACACCCACTGGTCATCGCTGGTGGAGGATGGCCAAGAGATGGAGGACTACATCTGGTCGCGTGACTACATCGACCTGCTCGAAGACTTCCCTCATCTCACGTTCACTCCGCAGGAGTTCGTCAGCAATCTCGACCGTCTCAAGCCTCGCCTCTACTCTATCGCCTCCTCACCGGATGCCCACCCCGGTCTCGTCGAGTTGACTGTCGCCATCGTCCGCTACGAGCATCACGGGCGCAAACGCGGCGGACTGTGCACTGTATACCTCGCCGATCACACTGAACTCAACACTAGAGAAATCCCAGTGTTCATGTCTCCCACGCGTAGTTTCGTATTGCCTGAAGATGGCGATGTGGACATCATCATGGTGGGACCGGGAACTGGAATAGCCCCCTTCAGAGCCTATCTTGAACAGAGGGAGATTAACGGGGCGAGAGGACACAACTGGTTGTTCTTCGGTGACTGGACTGAAGAGGGTGAATTCCTCTATCGGGAGCAGTTGCAACAGTGGTTGAAGACCGGTCATCTGACCCAACTGGATCTAGCGTGGTCGCGCGAACTGGACAAACAGAAGGTCTACGTTCAGCACCTGATGAAGAAGCACGCTGCGGAGATTTGGGTGTGGATAGACGGCGGGGCATACTTCTACGTCTGTGGTGACAAGCAGTATATGGCCAAGGATGTCCACCAGACGTTGATTGACATCGTCGAAGAACATGGTGAGATGTCAGCTGACGAAGCGAAGGAGTTCGTCGAGATGCGCATGATGAAGGAGGAGAAGCGCTACCTCCGAGACGTCTACTGAACCGCATCCGAGCGATGGGTCAGACTCTTGAACCGGGTTCTCTCGTCGGGTTGCATGTTCGAGCGGGTGCTTATCGCCAATCGTGGCGAGATTGCGCTGAGGATTCTCCGCTCACTGCGCGGGCTCGGGTGCGAAGTCGCTATTGTTCACGGCCGTGAGGACAGGCTCTCTCTACCTGTTCGTCTATCCGACCATGCCGTGCCACTCTATCTCGACAGTCCGTTGGATTCCTATCTTGACATCGATGCTGTAATTGGAGCGGCTAAAGAGGTCGGGGCGCAGGCAATTCATCCAGGATACGGATTCTTGGCAGAGAATACTGAGTTCGCACGACGCTGTGAGGAGGAAGGCATCACGTTCATCGGTCCATCCTCAGAGGTCATTCGGAATCTGGGTGACAAGATAGAGGCCCGTCGGTTGATGCAAGAAGCTGGCCTGCCGGTGGCTGCCGGCAGTGACGAGCCGATATCGAACGCGGACGAAGCTGCGTCACTCGCGACAGAAATTGGTTATCCTGTTATCCTCAAGGCTGCGGCCGGCGGCGGCGGCATCGGAATGCAGGTCGTGCATGATGCGTCGGAGTTCGATTCAGCCCTCTCGTTGTGTCAGTCGCGCGCCGCCTCAGCCTTCGGCGACGACCGAGTGTTCGTGGAGAAGTACATTGATGGTGCCCAGCACATCGAATTCCAGGTACTTGGTGACGGCAATGACGCCGTACATTTCGGCGAGCGGTTCTGTTCTATTCAGCGCCGCCACCAGAAGTTGGTGGAGGAGGGACCTTGGCTCTCAGATGAAGTACGCGCTGACATAGGGGCACGAGTATGTGAGGGCGCTCGGTCGGTGGGCTACAGTGGGCTGGCGACCTTTGAATTCCTCCGTGATTCGTCTGGAGAGTTCAATTTCCTTGAGGTCAATCCCCGGGTGCAGGTAGAACACACAGTGACAGAGATGTTGACTGGTCATGATCTGGTAAGCCTCGGTATTCGCGTGGCTTCCGGGGAGTCGCTACCACTGTCGCAGGATGATATCCACTTGTCTGGCCATGCAATTCAATGCCGCATCAACGCCGAGGACCCACGTCACTTTTCTCCCTCACCTGGAAGGTTGTGGGATTGCCACTTCCCTGCTGGCTTCGGAGTTCGCGTGGACACACACGCGCACGTAGGTTACGAGATGCCGGGATGTTTTGATTCGCTTCTGGCTAAGTTGATTGTCTGGGGTCCAGACCGTGAACGAGCGATTTCCAGTATGCGCAGTGCACTAGCCGAGACGACCTTGATTGGTGTCGAGACGGTCATCCCACTGCATCAGGCAATCATGAACGAGCCAGACTTTCAAGCGCAGCGGGTGACAATCGCATATCTGGACGAGCATCCCAACTTGCTCTAGCCCAGCCGCTGCATCCCGGCAAAACTCAACTTGTCTGCCTCGGACACTCCGGTAGTAGACCTGAGGGAGACAAAGTTGGACGGCGCCTCTAGCATTGGTTGCTTTTCTTCATCTAGCAGTTGCTTGATGTCCACCTCTTCCTGTGCGGATAGGCCGCGTAGAATCTCAGCGGCGAGGTCATCAGCAATCTTACCGCCTCCGCTACGGGTGAGCAAGTCGAGTCGCTCGGAGATGTCCGCCTGCGCGTCCTGATCGCTTCGCAGGCGCAACAACTGCGTGGAGACGAGTTCTGCATCCAGAGCCTCGTCGTTGTCGAAGCCGTCATCGTCACCGTATGTGTCGCGATATCCGTCTGCTGAATCGCGTCTGAGAATTCTGCCCATCTTCCTCCCTCCACGTTCAATCTGTTTGAGCCTAGGGCTTAACCAGGCGCGAATTGAAGCGAAGGCGCTGCGCTCATTGGGTCGTCGAGTGGCTGGCTTCAGTCGCAACCGTTCGAATTCTGTGCGCGTAGCTCGCATCCTCTGTAGGGTTGGGTACTCTTGCAGTGGGTCGTCGTGGCCGAGCGACATATTCCGGCTGTGGATTCCATCTCCGGGTACCTTGGGTGGTCTGTATTCTCCTTCGGCCAATTTCGCCCCTGCCACCACTCCGGGTGCGCATTCTGGTCGCAGCGCGTCGCGGTTCGGCTCAGGTAGTCCACTAAGATGAGGAGAGGCGGAGGTAATCATCGAGTATGAGGTGGCTCCCGCTGGCTCATTCCAGGATCTCTGAGGGGGTGATTGGGTCTCCTGTGCACCAATTGTTGGTTGGAATGATTGGCTCGGATATGAGGGAGTGGAAGATGCAGTGGGCATGGGGTTGTTGGAGAACGACGAACTCCCTTCGGCTTGGTCGAGCGAGTCGAACATCCCCCCCTCGCCGAACATTCCACCACCGCTGAACTCTTCCTGTCCGAACGAGAAGCCCGCCTCCTGTCCGGACTCTCTGGCTTCGGATAGTGATTGGTCTAGGAGGGTGCCTCCATGAGATGGTGAATCCGTGCTGCTAGAAGGTGATGACGAGCCGCTCTGCCATGGGACTTGGTAATCTCCCGCGCCAGTTACTGCGTTGTATCCGTTCTCACGCTGCACTCCACTCTGAGTGGTGAAATCAGTAGTCTGAGTAGAACGCTGGTCCCTGAGAGCAGTTGCGGCTCGCTCGAATACCGGATGTGAATCGTTCACCACTGGTTGCGCATCGCTCGCCTCGAGGTGGACTTCATTGTCACCTAGTAACTCAGCCTCATGCACGGGCTGATCTCCTAGCGCCCGTCTACGCTTATCGGAGAGTCGGGAAAGGGCGCTCTCAAGTGTGTCCTCCTCGCTCAAATCATCGAATTCGGCATGCGCAGCATCGCTGGCAGCGACCGCATCGATGTGCTTCTGGAAATCCTCGATGCGCCCGATGGTCGGGTAGTTCGGCTCAATCAGTTCATCTAGGCCTAGACGCGCTTGGTCGAGAGTAATACCGTCAGCCATTCGGTCAAGCATGATGTATAATCGCTGGAGTTTGTGGTCACGACCATACACGATGTGGCGGTCACCCTGACGTGTATCGATACTCAGTGCCGGACGCCTTCCTAGTACCCAAATCAGCAAGGCGAACGCGCCCAGGCCGAAGGCGTAGAGTTGTACCATTCCATGCAGCACCCGAGCCCCAGCGAGCAGGGAGATGAATCCAATCAAGGTTACCAGCGGTGGGGTGATGGCGACATGATGGTGGCGCAGGCGATGAATTGCGTCCAAATCGATTCGCATTCCCTTGCCGTCACGACGTTCCAACAGCAGTGTTCGCTCATTGAGGACACACTTGACGCGACCATCGATTCCGGCTACCCTCAGTGAATGAAATATTTCGTGGTCCAGACAATCTCCCCCCTTCTACGCTATACCTCATCTAGAGCTTCGTCCAGCATGCATCCCGAGACTCACAGGTTTGCGGTCCGCTTATGTTGGTTCCCCTGACGATATGGTTCGAAACGCACGTATGCATACCCTCGGGCGGGGGCGACGCACGCGTAGGAGTCACACTTCGGACTTCGGTGCCAATCCCTTCAAGTGCCAACCATTACTGCAATCTCCGTGCAACCCGGTTCACCAGTGCAACCGGGTGTCCAACCCGGAGTTCAGCAACAGGCCATCTATGCTCCTGGACCCTCTCGTGGGATGGGTACACTCGCCCATCTTGGTGGTTCGCTAGGATGGATTATTGCTGGGCCGATAGCCTTCCTAATTCCCATGATATCCTATTTGTTGAAGAACGGCGACCAGGTCAATCGAGATGAACTCGAACTCGATCACATGCGCCAGGCATCGAACGCATCGATTACCATCGCGATTGCCAGCATCGTACACTTCGCCTTGATGCTCGTGCTAATCGGTTTCCTAACCATGCTTGCCCACTGGGTGTGCTATCTTGTCTGGTCAATTCAGGCGAACTCCGCGATGAAGCGCGGTGAACAGTATCAATATCCGCTGACGATTCAGTTCTTCTGATGTTCAACCGTCCTCGCTGATCATTGAATCCCGTACTCGCTGCGCTTGTTTCCAGAGTTTCTCTTCTTCCTCGTTCGCAGGGGTGTGTTGTGGAACTGGTATCGGGCGCATGTCAGCATCGACAGCGACCATGAAGAAGAATCCAGCACAGATGTCCTCTGGCTCCCAGTCAGAGCGTGTCAGACGTCGGGCGACGACGTAGCATCCGGTTGTCGTACGGGACGTGAACACGACCTTGGAGGTCACCTCAACGATGTCACCCTTGTACGCTGGACGCATGAACTTGAGCGAGTCGATTGAGATGGTCACGAACTGTTTGTGCGCGAACTTGCTGGATGCCATTCCCGCAGCGGTGTCCATAATCGATAGCAGACGGCCACCAAACAGGGTACCGCGCGAGTTGGTGTCCTGGGGGAACACCTCGTTCAGCAAGGTCACCGGCTCGGTCGAATAGGGAACGTCCATCAGTCATCGGTTCCATCGGCCCCTCATCAACCCTCGGCAGGCACCAATGCCGCACATGCGCATCGGATGACTAGAAATTCCGGGCGTGGAGTGATTCAGACCGTAGCCCTCATGCCACGGTTGCCTATCCCGATTTCATGAGCGCCACGAATGGGGCCACAGGAATAGTCGGCCGAACTGTGGCTCTGGTATCGGGAGGCATCGACTCACCGGTGGCTGTGGCCCGCATGGCGTCCAGCGGATGGGAGGTGATTCCGTTGCATTGCAGTCAGGAGCCTGTGACTGGTCCGGAGGCTCAAGAGAAGACGGTAGAATCTCTTCGACAACTGCGGGGTCAAGACGGACCTTTGGAGGGGATGGGATCACGTATCGATGGAACCCTGCGCGTGGCCCCGGTCGCGCAGACTCTCGCCTTGTTCACGGACGGAGAGTGTCACCGAGATTACTTCGTTCACATGAAGCGGCTGTTCAACGCCATCGCTTGTCTGCTCGCCGATGAGGTGGGAGCGACCCATCTGTTGACTGGCGAAAATCTAGGACAGGTATCGAGCCAGACTCTTGGAAACATGGGTGCTGTTGAGCGAGCATCTGACCGACCAGTGCTACGCCCATTGCTAGGCATGGACAAACAGGAGATTATCAATGAGGCACGCCAGTTGGGAACGTTCACAATCAGCGAAGGTCCAGAGTTGTGTGATGTACTCGGTCCAGCACACCCGACAACGATCGCTGACATCGGTCGATTACTTCGGAATGAAGATGCTCGTGGAGGACTCGCTCAACTAGCGCTTTCTTGCTATCAAAATACGGAAACTGCATCTCTGAACGGCTAACTGGTGTTGGGCGCAAGCCCAACGGGGTTAAATGCAAAACGAGGGTGCGTACGCTGAACCGCGTAGCGGTTCTTGAGATGATGACAATGAATGAACGCCGAAAGACACTACGCTGCCTGCTGGTGGTCGCCGTGATGATGTTCTCTACCACGGTAGTACACGCTGCCACAGTCAACACCTTCGCCAACGCCGAGACGGAAGTAAAAGTCGAACTACGAGACCCAGGTAATTATCTCGATACAGTGACGGGTCAAGTATCCCTACCAGAAGGAGAAACTGTGACCTCTGCGACTGTCGATGTGCAAAACGACTTTGCCACCACTTCGTTCCATCGTCCCTACGACTCAACTGTTTCGAACGAGATATGGGACGCTCGCTACAACAGCATGCTGTCATACAGTAGTACTGGATGCCAACAGTTCCCGATTTCCAACTGTGACTTCTCGACCACCGAAGAAAATCTAGCGCTCACCAGCAGAGGATTCAATGCCGACTTTGAGACCAGCGCACAGGGTTTCGCTCCCGGAACACCAGTTAACTCAATTCTCAACTGGGAGAGAGTACAACTCGCGATGCCCACATTCACTCTACCATCGGGGTGTGCTACGGGAATCACCTGTTGGGGAACTAACTTTCACGATCCCAACTACACAGATGATTCTCCATCTTCCACTTTTGAATACGAATTGATGTCCGGCGCAATGATGGTTTATCCGGGTAAGGGTCAGGCCACTTTCAAGTCGCAGCACTCGCTCTACTATCGCGCCTCAGGTGTGAACAAGTGGTACGATGACTGTGCCTACGTCGCACTTCGAACATCGAATGATGCACAGAGTTGGGGTCAATGGGGATTCCACGCATTCGACCGCGGTAATTCTACTGGAGTCAGCCCCGGCCAGCACGGCATGTTCCAGCGTGGTACGCTCGTCAATCAGGTGACGGCAGGGTGCAGCGGCAAAGGTTCTGTTATCGTCCCTACTAATGCATGGGTTCTCGCTGGGCAGAGCGATGGCGGCACTCCGGGCGGTCTCCAGTGGGCGACGCTGGCACTCGATCTCTCTGGATACGCAAACATGTACGTCCAACTGAAGTTCGTGCTTGAGCGCAACGCCCACACCATCGACCCTGTCAACGATACAATGCCAGGTTGGTTCATCGATACGATGCGCGCTGGAGACCCACTTCCTCAATCCGGCCACGTTACTATCGGTCCTTTCTCAAGCATGGCCTCTCAGAGCAATGGTTTCCCAGATGGATTTGGAGTGCTCAACATCGAGTCGGCAATCCCTTCCGGTTCCAGTTTTTCCATAGATATCTTCGATGCGTCGAACAACCAGTTGGTCATTGACATCAATGGAAATACACTCACTGGGTTGACTGGCACTACAATCGAGTTATGGGACGTTGACGCCTCTGTCTATTCGCTTCTCAGCATTCGCTTCAACTACAACAGCGGGTCCAGTCGCATGGTAACTCCAGTTCTCTACGGTTTCAATCTCGGTACCAAGGTCGGTACCGGGTTACGAGATTTGGCTGAAACACCTCTTTACATGGGAGGTTCGCTCATTTCTGGAACATGGGATATCGATCCAATGGGGGGTTGGATGTGGTGGGCACCGTCAATCATGGACTATTCATGGAATCCAGCAAAGAGCAAATCTCGGTTCTCGATGCCGGTGGTCGCAGTTAAACCGATAGTGGAGGATGATTGCGGCAACGGAGAAGTATCGATTATTCCTAACAATATTGATTCAGGAGAATTCCAGCAAGTTACCAGTGGTCAATGGTATGATTTCAACACCACTGCAAACGGTGTACCCATTCCCTCGACAGGCGTGAGTATGTACCTGTTCTATCCTGGTGAATGCACTGTTACTGGCCTATGGTTGGAACTGGAGTTTGGGCACAGTTCTGAGAGTCTCACCATAGACATCGCGGGCGACCACGACGTGGAATGGGGACTAACCGATCCTGCGTTCGGCGCCTACGGCTGGCAGCGATACTTCCGCAGTCAGGTCACTAACGGCGTGAACATGCGCGCCGATACCATGTCGATTAGCATGGCGGTTAACGGCAAGGCCGAAGGTGCGCCGTTCTTACTACCAAAGGACGCTATCGTTACCCACGCTGAGGCATCCTTCTCTGATAGTGACGTTGGCAACGCTTCGATTACTCTTCTAGCCGCCAATCAGGAGCAGCATCTAGGTTGGACGGAGGACGAATGGGAGATGACTCCCGACGACTGGAGGGCGCTTGACCAGTTCTCCAACGAACTGCAGACGCTGCTCGACGACCCTCAGGTGCCAGCAGCTGACGTTGATGAGTTCGGCAACGAGTGGGTTCAGTTTCGCTTCAGGTTCGAGAACACCAACGCTACCGTTGGCACTAGTGTCACCATGCGCGACTTGGAAATTTTCTACGAATGGGGCGTCACCCTTGGGGCCGCCCACGACGTAGCGCGTGAACTGAATCAGGGCGTGGCGCTGGGTATTCCTTTCGGGGGTGAGGTGGCCGTGCCAATCAGGATCGAGGGAGAATCTGGTGGTGCAGTCAAACTGAAAAATCTCTTGGTGACTACTGAGGGCGGATACGACAACACACTCAACACGACGGGTAGTTGGTCTGGACTCTACTCGAATGGGGATGTCTACGAGGCGATTACGACACATTCGCTGGCGGCGGTTACTGGGGAGACAATCGCCCACACCAGCCTGCAGTTTGAGTCCGAGTCGGGCAATGCTGAGTTCCTGTGGACGGCTGCCAACGATTCCTTCTGGGAGCGTGGAGACGAGACGATGTTGTCGCTGATGGTGATGCAGTCTTCGGCCACCGACGTGGCAGATGGGAAGCAGATGATTTGGCGCTTCCGAGTGAACAGTGACTGGCAGGATTCACCCACTGTCAGGGTGTTCACCACGATGATTACCGCTAGCGGGTCGGAGGGACTTCCCGCCGCGCTTATGCTAGATCCGGTAAGTGGTAACGCGGCCGAGAACGACGTGCACATCCAACGGCTCGACGTATACAATCAGGGAGGAATTCTGCAGCCCGTTCTGTCCAACGTCTCCAGCAGTCAGGTGATTACTCTCAACGGCTCAGTCCGCTTCGAGAATCTAGATGAGTCGCCCGACCCAGCAGCTTACAACCTCGTGTTTGAGTTGCAGAATCAGTCGAATTTCAGCCATTGGATTGAGGTTGATAGACTATCAAGCATCATCGGAGGGGACTTCGAATGGCAACCCACTATCTCACAGATTGCCGCCGGTACGGACACCTATCGGCTGCGCATGGATGATTACAGCGGCGGCGACACCCTCTGTCCACCATCAATGTACAATCCAGATTCCGATTGCGCCATCCATATCGTACTGAACATCGATACATACCCACCAGTGTTGGTGAATATCAGCGTCTGGGACATGATATCTGATTGGCGAGAACTCGCCGACGACACTTGGATTCCGCCGGCACCGAATCAGAAATTCCGCGTCGTTGCACGTGATTTCCCCGAAGCACCAGACGCACTGATGCTCTACTACTGGGTAGAGGCACAACACGATGACAACAGCAATCGCATTCCTGAGCCCAACGAGTACCGCACCATCGATCTAGTGCCAATCTCCGTCGACGCTTTTGGAAACACCACCTACGAACTGGACAACCCGGCATGTCCACCGAACAAAGACTGCCTCGACGATCAGCAGACGGGACTGAGTATCCCTGATGGTGACACCGCCCCGCGCACGAGCATGTTCGTAGTTGGTACCGATTCAGGTGGCAATCCCATCAATGGTGGCGCAGCCGGGTTCATGAACGACCTGGTCACCTATATTGGTAGGGAGTCACGCGCCCCCGGTATCTACTCATTCCACGTCTCGGATGCATACGATAATCCGCTTACTGAGTTCAACAAGTCGATGTACGCTGGCAACATCTACCAATTGCTCGTTCATGGAAAGGACGACAATGGGTGGCGAGATCTTGACTATGTCAAAATTGACCTGAACCCGTA